>CAYXQX010000523.1:0-3408 GCA_964467485.1 uncultured Porphyromonadaceae bacterium
TTGACTTCTCTTACGTTACGCTACATGTTGGTCTTGGTAATTTCCGTTCGGTTGACGTAGAAGACCTTACAAAGCACAAGATGGATTCTGAGCCTATAGAAATCACGGAAGAGGCTTCTATAAAAGTTAATTTAGCAAAGGCAGGAAAACACAAGGTTTGTGCAGTTGGAACCACTACAATGCGCACTCTGGAGAGTTCAGTTTCAACACAAGGACTACTAAAACCCTTTTCTGGATGGACCAACAAGTTTTTGTTCCCTCCATATGAGTTTAGTGTTGCTGATGCAATGGTAAGTAACTTTCATCTGCCTCTATCAACATTAGTAATGATGGTTTCTGCTTTTGGTGGATACGACCTGATCATGTCGGCTTATCAGCAAGCAATAAAAGAAAAATATCGTTTTGGCACCTATGGTGATGCCATGCTGATTATTTAAAATATCCTGATTTTTTAAGAATCAATATGCGGGGAGCTGTGGGAAGGATCCACTAGCTCCCTGTATTTATTATACACCATTTTAAAGTCATGCCAGGCATCTTTCTTTTGATCAACATTCCTTAGTAGAGCAGATGGATGGAAGGTAGGCATGACCAGATGGTTTTCCCATTCCATCCAGTTACCCCGAACACGAGTGATTCTGGCATTTGGATCAATCAGTCCCTTCAAAGCAGTTGCACCTAAAAGAACAATAATCTTGGGGTTTATCAACTCTATTTGCCGAAGCAAATAGCCTAAACAAGCTTCTCTTTCTTCGGGCTTAGGATCCCTGTTGCCCGGTGGACGGCACTTAACGATATTCGTTATATAAATATGCTCTTCCCGGTTGAATGCGCAGGCATTTAATATTTTATCTAGTAGCTGTCCCGATTTGCCAACAAAAGGAATGCCCTGAAGATCCTCATCTCTACCTGGTCCTTCCCCTATTAGCATTATTTCTGCAAAAGGATTGCCCATCCCAAAAACAGTGTTTGTTCGTTTCAGGTGAAGATCACATTTTGTACAGGTTTTAACCTGATGTGCTAAGCGAGCCAGTTCTTTTTCAACCATCAGGACAAGTTAAGAAAAAAAGTTCATAAAGGTCTATACCTATCGTTTACATCAATGATGATGAAATGAAAGTTCATCTCCCATCTTAAAAACTGTTATACCTCCATCTGTTACATCATGTCCTCCAAAAATTGTTCTTGTTTTCTCATCAACAGCAATATGGTCTAAAGGAATTTTTAACCTGTATCGACAAATAGGATTTCCATCCCAATCGAAAACATGAATCTCCGGTTCAAAATCACTTTCATAAAAGGCATCAAAAGAGGTGTTTTTGTATAAAGCATAAATGTAATCATCACTAACAGAACAACTTCCATAATATTGGTGATTTTCCTTAAACCAATCGGAGGAATTTGGTAGGACTAAGTTCATTTTCTCAGAAGGTATCTTTATAGAAAAGTCTAATTCTCCAGATCCTTTGTATACGTCAATTTTGCTAAAGTATTTATTGGCTGCTGCAATTTTTGACTTGTCTGGTTTCATTCCAGGAAAGTCCTGATAGATCACTCCACATTGAGAACGATATTTAAAAGATAACTCTGGCCTTGGAACTGTCCATTCAATGCTACCATCACGTAAGTCTCTTCTGAAAAAATGCCCCTTCAAAACATTCTCTCTCTTCTTCCAATAGTAACTTTCTTTATTTGAACTGCTTGTTCCAACTATATAGTTTTCACTGATGCTGAAAATTCCGAATTCAAAATTTGTGGTTCTATCAATACTAATTGATTGTTTTGGGGGTTTAGGCCTTTTTGACAATAAACTAGTTAGGTTAATCAACTGAAACTTTCTGGTTGTAACGTCAAAAATCCATATATTAATATCATCATTATCAATCTCATATTGGTTAAAATACTTAACTCCTCCAACAAATTCTCCAGGTCCTTTCCCTTCTCGTCCAACTTTCTTAACCAATGTCATATCCTCGGTATTATAGATATGAATTTTGTACCTATTGTCTCTTGTTACAATAATCAGCAAGGAGTCAACCACACCCATGTATTTCGTACTTATAGGTATATCAATATTATATCCAGATAATTCCTTTTCTATTGGGAATGATTGGATCAATATTTCTTTTTTTTGATTATTTGATTTTTGACCTATTACTGAAATTGATACCAAAATCAGGATTAATAGGAATGCTAATTTCTTCATATGTAGGAATATTTCAATTCAATTAGCGGGGGTACTCAAATCTACTCAAAATAACGGACAAGAGGACGGACAAAATTTAATTATTCAAAAGGTTTCATGAAGGCAGTATTCAAAAAACAAAACTATAACTCACTGAAGGTAAAAATGGAAACAATGAATACTGGTAAAGTTTAGTTGATCTTGTCTGTTCCTCTGAGCTTGTACGTGTATAGTAGTATAATGGGTTTTTTCGGTTGTAGACATTGTAAATACTTATATTCCAGACCCTGGTCCCTCTTTTTTTGACTTTCTTGAAATTCAATCCAATATCCATGCGGTGATAATCACGCATACGATAGTTGTTCCTATTTTCAAATATTAATATTTCTCCGGGATCATTACCGCCCGAGGAGATATCAATCTTCTCATGCGCTTCAAAAGCCAGGGTAATAGGATAACCGGTACCGTAAACCCAAGTGAAAGAAGCATCAATATTTTTGTTTATATCGTACATTAAAACCACACTAAGATCATGTCGCCGATCATACTTAAATGGATAATACTCTGCACGATTAATATTCTCAAATTTCATTTCCGCCTTGGATAGGGTATAACTTGCCCATCCTGATAATTTTCCGGAATTCTTTTTTAAAAAGAACTCCAAACCTCTGGAATAACCGATTCCCTCTTTTTCAATTTTTTCCTGCCAACTTAAATTGTCTGAGAAAATAAATACTCCTTCTTTTAGGCTTATCAGATTCGTGAGAGTTTTATTGTATGCCTCTACAGTCAGCTCGAAGTTTTGAAAAGGAACAGCTGCAATTCCTATCGATATTTGCTGAGACGATTGGGGTGGAACATTTTCAGTGGCCGGCATCCACAAATCTGTTGGCAAGCCCAAACCAGAGTTCGTTAGCAAGTGAGTATATTGATTCATTTTTGAATAGGAGGCCTTGAAGCTTACTTTAGGTGCTAGCGAATAATTTATCAGAAGTCTTGGCTCATTTGAGAAATAGTTTGTGTTGTTAATACGATAGAATACAAACCGATATCCCAGATTAGCTTTTATGCGAGATCCTAATGAAAAATGGTTCTCTAAATATATCTGATTCTCAAACCCTTTATGCTTTTCTTGGTTATTAATAATAAGTTCTGGTTCATCAACAACAGAAAGATTGGATTTGCTAAACCCTGGTGTAAATCGATGATATATTAATCCTATA
>CAYXQX010000524.1:0-3403 GCA_964467485.1 uncultured Porphyromonadaceae bacterium
TGGTCAATGAAGTTGAAAAAATATTCAATCAGGATGAATAGTTAAATTTATAATAAATGAAAAACAATATCCCGGATATCCATAAATGAGAACCAAATTCAAATCGGCATCAAGACTTTCAATAGTGTTTATCCTGGCTGTGGTGATCTCAGGTAGTATATTAACCTATTTCAGTATTAATAACATTTCAAACCTGAAAGAACTTACTGAGAAAAAAATCATAGAAGAAGAGAGGGAACTGTTTTATAGACTACAGGATTCTATTCAGACAAAAATTGACGATTTAACAAACGGTTTTTCAGTGGAATTTTCCACTTTCCCATTCATCCTGAACAAGTCTGGTGATTTTGTTTTTCCAAATTTTACTCCCCTCCAGGAAACCAAGACAACTGGCAAATCTTCAAACAGGTATGTTGCCAATTTTGAAGAGGGTGTAAAAGCAGAATTCATTAATCAAGACTTTAATCGGGCTGAAAGATATTTACTAGCCTGTTTGAATAATTCCGCAGGAGCAGCTGATTCAGTGAAAGCTTTGAATGTTCTTGCAAGGCTTTATATCAAATCCAATCAAACTGAAAAGGCACTGGCCAAGTATCACTCAATAATCTCAAGATACTATTCAGAACCTGGCCCAGACGGATTTCCATATGCTTACTTTGCTATGTATCAACTAATTAAGTTAGATGATCCTTCTATTACAGATAACATATTGTCTTTATTAGATTCCTGCCTGACAAAAATAGAAGATGGAACAATTCCCCTAACCTATAGCACCGAAAATCTGATTATCGGAGTAAATCAATGGATAGAGAAGAACAACTTAGAGGATAATCAAAAGGTCATACAGGTTAATAATTTGTTGCTATCAATTAATGAACAGATCAATTTCGTTAATAGCTATGGAGATGATATTAAGGAGTTCTTAATAGAAACAAATCAAAACGATGACAAGATCAGTATCAATAGTTTTAATACCACAAACCTGTTTAATGCTGAAAACCACAAGTTGCTATTGCTGAACATCGATCTTGATAAGCCAATCGGTTTTGTAATTGATAATAAGGAATTCTTTTCCTCCTTGTTGGATCCTCTGGATGAAATGGATTTAGACTATCAATATCTGGTGGAATTCCCGGAAATTGCCCAGGCAAATAATACTCACAATAACCTCATCTACTCATCTCAACTTAATCCGTATTTTCCAAGACAGGAAATTCAAATCAAATTATTAAATGAAGATGTAATAACTGAATTAGTTACCCGTAGAAGTTACATTTATGGTATTGCCATATTATTACTTTTGCTTGGCATGGTACTCGGAATAGGTCTAATTCTCAGGGATTTATCCAGAGAAAAACGTCTTGCTCGTTTACAGGCCGATTTTACTTCCAATGTAACCCATGAACTTAAAACACCCATTACATCAATCTATTTATTTGCTGAATCGATGTTTTTCGATAAGCTGAAAACCAGGGCTGAAGAAAAGGAATACCTATCGATCATTATGAAAGAAAGTGAGCGACTAAAAAGGATGATTAATAATATCCTGGAGCATTCAAAAATGGAAAAAGGAAAACAGGATTATCATTTTGTGGAAACGGATCTGTCTGCTTTGATCAACTTGGTAATCCATGAAATGAATTATTGGTTTGAAGAAAAAAACATACAGGTCCTCAGTGATCTGGAAGAAAAAATCAATCTGAAAATTGATGAGGAGAAAATTAAACAGGCTTTCAGTAACTTAATCAGCAATGCAATTAAGTATTCAAATGAAAATAAAACCATAAAAATCAATCTGTTCCAAGAGTCTGATAACACTGTTTTAGAGATCGAAGATGAAGGAATAGGCATTCCCGAGGATCAACAATCAAGAATATTTGAGAAATTTTATCGGGTAGATCAAAAAGAAACAGAGAGCATTTCAGGTACGGGGCTGGGCTTAACAGTTGTTAAGGAGATTGTTGAGGCCCATCATGGAAAAATAATTGTTGACAGTAAGCCCGGGAAAGGAAGCAAATTTTCAATAGTTTTGAATAACAAGAACCTCACAACGTGAAACAAATACTGATAATAGAAGATGATAGCAGTATCCTCAGAGTTTTAAAAGACAATTTAACTTTCGAAGGGTATACGGTTCTGGTTGCATCTGATGGTAAAAAAGGATTTGACCTAGCCCTCAGGAAAGATATTGATATGTTGCTATTAGACATCATGTTGCCGGGCATGAGTGGTTATGAGATTTGTACACGGTTAAAAATTGAACGACCTGAAATACCCATTATCATGATAACGGCCAGAGGAGCCGACATGGATAAGATATCAGGCCTTGATGTAGGTGCAGACGATTACGTAACAAAACCTTTCAGTATGCAGGAGCTGATGGCCAGGATCAGAGCTGTATTCAGAAGGTATAATCTGGGAACAAATATCTCCGATGAGGTATCATTTGGAAATGTAAAATTAGACTTCAAGAAGTTTCAGGCATTCGTTAACAATGTTGAAGTTAAACTCAGCAGCAAAGAGTTTGCAATTATGAAATACCTTATCCAACACAAGGGGGATGTGGTTCACCGTCATGATTTACTCGAAGAGGTATGGGGATATAATGTGATGCCAACAACACGAACGGTCGACAATTTTATGCTTGAGCTAAGAAAAAAACTAGAGGAAGACTCATCAAAGCCGAAGCACATAATAACAATACGAGGAATTGGGTATAAATTCCCAGGTTAAGTCTTTAGTTTGACTGATTCTAATATTTAGTTTTTCAGGATTCGAACTTATAACCAATTCCACGTATACTGATTATGTGCTTTGGTTCAGAAGGATTTTCTTCCAGTTTTTTACGAAGGTCGCGGATGAAGTTATCAATGGTTCGGGTGGTGGGAATTTTCTCATAACCCCAGACCTCATTTAGCAAGTCATGCCTGTGAACAGCTATTCCTTCATGCCTGATAAGGTATTCCATTATGGCAAACTCTTTTGCTGATAAGCTTACCTCATTGCCTCCTGACAAGGCCTGAAATTTTTTGAAGTCAAGACTAGCTTTTCCGAAAACAAAATTATCAAGGGCATCAGACTCTTCCTTTGTTCTCCTTAAAGCTGCCCTGATCCTCGCCAGCAATTCCGGCAGACTGAATGGTTTGGTAATATAATCATCAGCTCCGGTGTCGAGCCCGGAGACCTTATCCATTTCTGAACCCCGGGCGGTTAGCATGATAACTGGAAGCAAGGGTTTCTCTTTTTTTACTTTCCTGCAAATCTCATATCCGTTTATTCCTGGCAGCATAAGATCGAGAAGGAGCAGGTCTGGCTTTTTTTCGAGTGCCTGAATTAATCCCTTATTTCCATTGGTTTCTGCAATAACCTTATAGCCTTCGTATTCAAGATTATCCCTTAAACC
>CAYXQX010000525.1:0-3348 GCA_964467485.1 uncultured Porphyromonadaceae bacterium
TCCTGATAAATTTGAGGAAGAGAAGATGTTCCCTAAATCAAAATGGGAATTCAGGAAATGGAAGAAAATCGATTCATTCGGGTTTGGACTTAGCTGGCTCCTTGTGGCAATTGTGATCTTCCTGCTTTGGCTGGTAACAAATATTAGGTGATGAATGAAGATTGTTTTATAAGAACAGGAACGAAGGAGTTTGATGAACTTATTCCTTTGGTAAGATCTTTCCTCGAAAAGGATGTTCAGGAAGTGTTTATTGATGGAGAAAAGATCAGGGGGTACAGATCACCTGATACACCGTCGATTTGGATAAGGGATTATTCTGATATGCTCAGGGGTATTCGCTATTTTGAGAAGGATGTAAAGTCTGCTGTACAGCATTTTGCAGATACACAGGCTGTTAATGGCAGGGTGTTTGACTATTTTACAACAAACCCTGAAAAGCTGCCATGTGAAAGGGAGAACTGGACTAAGTATGTGCGGGTTCCTGTAGAAGCTGATGTTGAATACAGGTTTATCAAGGCAGCCTTCCTGGCCTGGCAGGCATGCGGGGATGATGAGTGGATAAGGTCTCTTATGCCAAATATGGATCTGGCTTTGCAGTATGCGTTTACACATCCTCACAGAATTGATGAGGATACGGGATTGGTTAAACGACCGTACACAATTGATACCTGGGATTTTGCTTATACGGCAGGTAAGCATGACTGGCTTCAATTCCAGATAGATAACAACACCTTTTGGGGTATATTCCATGGTGATATCAGTGGCTTTTACGAAGCGCTGAAGATTATGTCATATCTATCCGATTATTTTGAACAAGCTGAGGAAGCAAGCCGATACAATAAGCTAGCGGAGAGGATTAAGAGAAAATGCAATGAGCTATGTTGGAACGGTTCTTTCTATACACATTTTGTTAAGCTCAATCCATGCGATATTTCTGCTTGTGATGAGGAATCCCAACTAAGCATGAGCAATCCAATGGCCATTAACAGAGGGATGACTGATTCTGCAATGGCACGTTCTATAATAGAAGAATACCAAAGCAGAAGGCTTAAAAAGGATAACTACTTTGCTGAATGGTACTCAATAGATCCTCCATTTCCTGATGGAGTTTTCGGTGATGAAAAACTTATAGGTGGAGCTTATATAAATGGAGGGATATTTCCATTGGCTGGGGGTGAGCTGGCAAAGGCTGCCTTTTATAGCGGGTTTGAAGAGTATGGTGTGGATATTCTGAGGAGGTATTATCAGTTGTTAAAGAAGCATGATGGTAGCTGGTTATGGTATTTCCCCGATGGATCGCCGTCTACTGCAGAAACCAGTACCAGTCCGGAGGCCACATCTACTGATGGGTGGGGCTCCACAGCTATGCTTAATGCCTTGATTGGCGGGCTGGCCGGGATCGAAGATTTGTCGAAGCAGTTTAGGGAAATTAATCTTTCACCGCGTTGGGCTTCTGCTCAGATAGCTAAAGCCCATGTAAGACTGAGCTATCCCTCCTCCAAGGCTTTTATCGAATACAAATACGAACAAAAGGAGTCTGTAATACGGCTAGAGGTGAATAGTTTGGATACAAGAGCCAATATTCATTTACTTCTACCAGGGGGGAAAAGAGTCAGTAGAGTGGAGTTCGATGGTGTAATACAAAGATTCGAGGAGGAAAAATCAGGAAGTAGTCTTTACATAAATTTTAAAATCAGGATAAAAAAATCCACAACTATCATAATAAGCTTGGATTATGAAAAGGAATAAGTTTCTTCAGACTTTTGGGTTATTAACAGGAGGGCTGGCAATGGGCCAGATCACGGATTTGTATGGCTCAGATTCAGGATTTGACAGATCATTGAGTAGCAGCCAGTCGGACGATGAATTCTGGCGAATCGTGAGGGAGCAATTTGTTTTCCCTGATGATTACATCTATATGAATACGGGGGGTATAGGAGCTTTGCCCAGCCTGGTCATCAACAAAGTGGTGACAAGCATAAATGAACAGGAAAAACATCCAAGACCCGGGTATAGTCATGAGAATTGGATAAAAACGAAGAAGATTTGTTCGGGGTTCTTTGGGACCGGGGTAAAGGTGGAGGAGTTGGCCTTGATCAGTTGTGCCACTGAAGGGATAAATATTATCCTTAATGGTCTTGGATTAAAAAGTGGTGATGAGATAATTACTTCTACACATGAGCATCCTGCCCTTCATATACCCTTGTTGAATCATCATAAGTATAATAACATCAGGATAAAAACTTTTCATCCTGATATGGAAAATGCAGAGGGGAATTTGGACAGGATATCAAAACTGATCACTGAAAAAACCCGTTTGATTTTTATGTCACATATTACCTGTACTACAGGGCAGATTTTCCCGATTAAGGAGATTGCAGAACTGGCCGCCAGGAAAGGTGTAGTACTGGCTGTTGATGGTGCGCAGGCGCCGGGAAGCATGGAAGTCAATTTGAAAGATATGAATGTTGATTACTATGTTACAAGCGGTCATAAATGGATGTTAGGTCCTAAGCGTACAGGGATACTTTATGTTCCGGAAAAAAATCTGGAGAAATTGCAGCCCACAACTGTGGGAGCATATTCCGACAATGGTTATGATATTGAGAAAATGACTATTAATCTTCAGGAGTCGGCCCAGCGATTTGAATTTGGTACCCAGAATGAGCCCCTTTATCTGGGACTGGCTGCCGGGGCACAATTTGTGAAGACCATTGGATTGAAGAAAATTCAGGGACATAACAGGGAGCTTGCCGAGGCCTTTTATGAGGGATTAGAGGGGATGGGGGATATTGAAATCCTATCGCCACAGCAGAAAGAATATCGTTCCTCAATGATCACCTTTAGAATTGCGGGGCAAAAGAACAGGGATATTGCCAGCTATCTGGGGAAAGGTGATGCCATCAGGGTGAGAGTGGTAGATGAGGCCGGGTTGAACGGAGTAAGAGTTTCATTTCATGTATATAACCAAAGATTTGAGGTTGATAAAATTTTAGGAAAGATTGCTGACTTCACAAAACAATAAACTATGTTGCTTAGAGAATTATTGAAATCAATTGAGCAGGTCATGTTCATTGATAAATCGCCGGAATATCTTTATCAATCTTCTTTGATTCTGGCTGAACATACGGATAAGCAGATTACTATATCTGTACCAATTCCTAAACCTGATACCGGCGATCTGTTTGTTGTGTCTCAGGATCAGTATCAGTTTAAAACCATTATCCCGAAGCTTTCCGGGAAAAAGCCGGATAGCTTTATTTGGATTCTGCTCAATCCCAAAGGGGCGAGCTGGATTATTTGTTCCCATCCCCATTTTCTTATGGGCTTTTGTCAGAACCTTGTGGA
>CAYXQX010000526.1:0-3337 GCA_964467485.1 uncultured Porphyromonadaceae bacterium
AATCCACCCATCAATACCAGAGCCGCCGGGATAAAGGCGGGAATACTAAACTTTCGTAATTCCAGTAACTCCAGCAAAGCAGGTAATACTAAACCTAAACCAACAACAAAAACCCAAAATGGTGCTGTGTATGGTCCACCCAAAAATAAGTTCGCAGCATCAATCTGAACCTGAGTACTAGCAAGGAATCCCATGAACATATGGGTTATCAGAAACAATTCTATTGCTATGAGCATCAGATCTATCTTGGCAAAGAAATGCCTCTCCTCCTTGTTTTTGCTCGCTATTATGATTCCTGCAGCAGCAGTTGATAATCCGGATACCAGAAAGAGAGGGCCCAGAATTGATGTATTCCATAGAGGCCGCGCATTAAAGGCTGAAAATAAAATCCCGGTATAGAGCCCCAGTATCAAGGCATAAAATATGGTTATCCATGCCAGTATCTTCTTGTGTTTGATGAAAAAAACTTCTAAATCACTGAGCCATTCCCAGGGCCACTTCCAATTTGGAAAAACCAGACGGATATTTAATGCAGCCCAAATAAATGAAATTGGAGTAATTACCATTAAGGTCCACGCTCCCCATCCCATCGGTGATTCGAGCCTGATAGTGGTATATAGCCTCCAGAAATATAATTTATGCTTCAGGTCCAGAAATAATACAAATAAACCCAGTATCAGTATAAACGGTACAACCAAGGTTGCTAAACGGGTTGCCACCGGATATTTATCTTCCTTGCCCTGAAGGGTAAACAAAGCAGCAAAAAACAGAAGACCGGCAGCCAAACCACCAAGGAATAGATACAGGGGAATTTGCCAGTGCCATATGTGTAAATAGGGATCAATATTGGGATTCATTCTCCCGCTAACGATTATCTCTTCTCGCATAGCATATAATTTTCTAAATTTTAGACTAAATAATAAACATGTGGATTAGTTCCGGCTTCCGGTATCAGGGTCTTGTATTTCCTTTTCTTCAATATCATTGAGATATCACTCTTAGGATCATCCAAATCTCCAAAATACATGCATTTCGTTGGACAGGCAGCTACACAGGCAGGATCTAATCCTTTTTCTACCCTATGGTTGCAGAAGGTACACTTATCAACATAACCATCAGGATGAGAGTACCGTGCATCGTAAGGGCATGAAGTAATACAAGCCCCGCATCCAATACACTTATTGTGAGTAACCAGCACTATTCCACCATCACTATAATGACTGGCACCGGTTGGACAACACCTAACGCAAGGTGCATTCTCGCAATGATTGCACCTTTCCGAACGAATCTCCAGCTCTAGCTGAGGATAGGTGCCATCTGTAACCTCAACCACCCAATCACGGCAGTAACCTATCGGTACATTATTTTCAGTCTGACAAGCTACAACACAATCGCTGCAGCCAACACATTTCTTCGTATCTATCGCCATTGCATATCTCATGATTCTGCCTCCATTTCAGTTATGAAACTTACAAAGTTGCCGCGCATACCCGTACCACCCATAATCGGATCAATATGAATCTTAGTTATAAGCCTGGTGTCACTAGCCCCTTTGCCATAGCACCTTTTCATCTTTTTTTGGTCATGACCAAAACCATGCACCATATATACAGAGTCCCACCTGATCCTTTCGGTGATCCTGACTTTTATAGGAAATTGTGTTTTAACATTATCCTGATTTACCAAATATACCGGCTGACCATTCTCTAATCCCCAAATCTTTGCAATCTTTGGATTTACCCATACAGAGTTTTCATCCATCAGATCAGTCAGGTTAGGATTATTCGAGGTACGACTGAAAGTATGCATTGGAGCACGACCGTATATTAATCGGTAAAACCCTTCCGGTGGCTCTTCGTGTGCCTTATAAACAGGCATAGGATCGAAACCCTTAGCTTCGAATTCAGTTGAATATAACTCGATTTTCCCCGTATTAGTATAGAATTCAACCTCTTCATCAGGAGCAAAATAAAGATCATCATATTCCCTTTCAAGAGTCTTTACTCCAATTCTTTGCATTTCTTCCAGGCTGGATCCAACCTGCTTAAGCTGCCAATCCAGCAAGTCTTCAAGATTCTCATGCGGGAAATGATCCTCAAGCCCCATTTTTTTTGCTAACTCCCTGGCCATCCAATAGGCAGGCTTGGTATCGTTCTTAGGCTCAACAGCCGGCATTCTCAAAGCTATTTGTGGCTTACGATGAGGACTGGTTCTGATTACATCATATCTTTCGAGATAAGTACATTCGGGTAATATCACATCTGCCCACCCTGTAATCTCCATGGGCATAGTATCTATTGCCACAAGAAGATCCAGGTTCTGTATCGCTGCTAAAGTATTCGCCTGATTAGGGAGCGTCTCTATAAGATTTGTTCCATTGACTATCCATCCTTTGAAGGAGAAATCTCGTTCAGCAACCGGAATGGTAGCATCACAAATACCCGAAGCCAAGGCAAGATCAGCCAGTTCATATTTCCCGGGGAAAGCATCCCTCCAGGTCTTTTTCACTTCTGGATATTCGGGATGTGGATAGACTGGCAAGCTAACTGACGCTGGACGATAATATCCACCACGCCTACCCCATGATCCTAGTAAGGCATTTAGTATGGCAACCGCTCTTAACCTCTGTGTGTCATCTCCATACCAGGTCACATGCCTTCCAGGATGGATGAGAACTGAAGGGGAAGCATTCCCCATGGCTCTGGCAGTATCACGAATAACCTGAGGCTCTATGGTAGTAATGCCATAAGCCCACTCAGGAGTCATATTTTTAACATGTTCTTTTAAATACTCAAACCCAAAGGTGTATTTTTCAACATAGTCCTTATCATAATAACCTTCCTTAATTATTACATGAATCCATGCCAATAATAAAGCCATGTCGGTTGAAGGCTTAATCGGCAGCCAAAAATTGGACTTACTGGCTGCAGTACTAAATCTTGGATCAACAGTGATTATTGTTGCACCCTTATCTATGGCATCAGACATCTCCTGAACTGGGCCATTGTGCATATTCTCACCAATATGTGATCCTATCAATACCAAACACCTGGTATCCCTGATATCAACTCTTTCAGGTGATTCAACACCTTCCCCAAAAGTGGCTATAAATCCAACTTCACGTGGCCCCCTGCATTGAGCATAACTGGGTGCTGTAATATTGTTTGAACCATAAGCCTTTAAAAGATTACCAAAATACTTTCCTCCCGATCCATGAGTAAACAAGGCAACACACTCCGGACCATGCTCTTTGGCAAGAGCAGCCAGCTTCTTAGCAATAAATCCAAGTGCCTCATCCCATGTGGCCTCCCTGAAGGTCTGTTTGCCATCCACCATC
>CAYXQX010000527.1:0-3335 GCA_964467485.1 uncultured Porphyromonadaceae bacterium
TAATTAATGTGGAGCTATTTTTAATAAACTGAATCTCCATAGATGTATTTTGCTCAGCTACTGAAATAGGAAAAATATTCTCCTTCCATTCAGGACCTTTAGAGATAGTGCACAATTCACCTCTTTTTGCGATCGACACAACTCTAATAAACCCATCATTATCCCAATCATAATTCAGAATCTTAACACTTGTAACTTCACCATCGAGATAAGGATAGATTTGAGATACATTATTTTGATTATTTGAAAGTCTGAATGTATATTCGTAAGTGAATACATTCCCTCCTTCAATAGGAATATTCTCTTTTTTATCCGTGCTCATATAGATTCTGTAAAGATTCCCATCATCTCCACCAATCCCTTTAACGATTACTTTGAAAACATAGCCTCCAAATTTCTCAATATATTCGCCTTCTTTTTGAGAAAAAGGTCCAAAATTAAACCAATCCTCATCGTATCTGTTACTTGCCTCAAAGCTCCATGATGCGAGCAAACTTCCACTTTCATAATTCCCAACCGGATCTCTTTGTCTGGCATCCTCATTACTCCATGCATCTTTTCCGCCATAAATTGAAAATTTTGTTTTTGTATTGAAAACTCCTTTCATCTCATCGAGTTCTCCACCTGTGTCAGGGTCAAATAGCCTTAAATAAAATGGAGCAGTATAAGCAGTAGGAACTAAGAAGAAAAATATCTGACAGAAATCGTCATCCCCCCAGGAAGATTCTGAATCGGAACCAAATGTAACAAGATATGGAATATTCTCATCTTCTGAAGGCATGGGTTGAGCCATTAAATCTAATGTGCCTATTGCTAAAAAAATGAAGCCACATGTAAAATATTTAAATAATTTAATCATAGATAACATATTAAAATCTCCTGGGAGAAGTTGTTTTTCTATTTAATAACTGAAAATCAAATCCAAGTACGATCTCATGTGTGCCAGAATTTATTTGATAATCATAAGCTAAGGGTAGCTCGTAAGCATAGGCCAGTATAAAATTATCTACTTTATAGCTTATAAATGCACCAAAAGAACCCGCAAATCTATATGCAATCCCAAATCCTGCAGCATCCTTAACTATCGCCGACAATCTTATATCTACCAGAGGAGCTATTCCTTTTGCGAACCAAATCGCCATATTGGAATTTAATTCAAAACCCTCAATCAACTTAAATTTTGCGCCAGATTGAATATTATACAACCTGTCCTCTTTATTCTCCATTCCTTCCCTATCCTGTTTCTCAGGACTGAATTCATTCCGCAGGAGTAAAGGGATAGAAAAATCAGCATAATAATTCTTAAAAGTATAATGTATTCCAACACCAAAGTTCGGAAGTAATAAATTCTCTACGTTAGTTTCAAAAAGAATATCACCCTGATCTATAAGGCTTAATTCATTTAGACTTATACGATAGTTATTAAATCCACCACGAAGGCCTAAGGATAAATTCGAATTTTCAGAAGTATTTATGGTGTATGAATAGTTCATGAAAATACCAGATTGCGTTAATGGGCCAGATGATTGTTGCTGCACATCAAATCCTACACCTGCATTTTGACTTCCCAAGGGAACATTTGCCCCTAAAAAAATTGATCTGGGAGCATCCTCAAACCCAACCCATTGTTGTCTGTTAAGTACAACCACATCATAAATTCCATCCAATCCTGTATAGGCAGGATTTACCGTTGGCCTTACGAGATTCTGCATAAAATACACGGGTATCTGCTGTGTATATGCAGACAAAGAAATTAGAATCATCCCTGCAATGAAAATATATCTAATCCTGTTTGTAATTCTTTGCCTCATAAAACTATTCTCTTCTTAAGTAAATAGATCCTTTAACTACAGAACCCTCCTTATCTAAATAAATAATATAATAATAATTACCATTAGGCAATTTTGCACCATTATTGAAATTTCTTGATGATGTTCCATCCCAGGAATTATCATAATTCTTTTTATAAAAAACTTCCTTGCCATAAACGTTAAACACTCTTAATACAATATCAGGATAATTTTCAATTCCGAGTATCTCAAATTTATCATTCCACCCATCTTCGTTTGGAGAAAAGCCTTCGGGAATTCCTAAATTATGCTCAGGGCCATCCTCAAACTCTACTACTACCTGTTGGTCAAACTGAGCACTATTAGTATTAATATCAGTTACTATATAAATAATATTTGTAGTTCCCAGAGGATAAATTCCACTTGCTTCCGTACCACCATTAAAATCATTAATAAAGGATTGGATGCCACAATTATCAGAAAATACAGGTGATGGCATGGTAATATCTGCTTCAAAAATACCTGAAGGAACATTTACTGTAGTATCTCTTAGGGAGATTATTTTAGGAGAAATGGTATCGATCACCATTATATTAAAATTACAACTATGTACATTCCCTCCGTCAAAATCTGCCATTAATATTATTTCTTGAATTGTTCCAGAACCACTTATTATTGTCCCAACCGGTGGAGATTGAGTTATGACTGGAACGGGGACACAATTACCATAAACACTTGAAAGATTTATGAAATCGGGTACAACGAATTCACAATTAGTGTCGAGAAAAACAGATAGGTCTTCAGGACAAGTGATATCCGCACTGACAACATCAACAATAGTAACAATATAATCTTCGCTAATAGTTTCACAAGCTGTTGCATCAAATATTTCATGAACACTTACAGTACCCGAACTAGTTCCCCAGTCAACAATAATTTCATTTGTTCCTTGTCCTGAAGTAATTGAAGCTCCTTCCCCGGTGATTACCCAATTATATGAACTACCAGAAACAAAAGGGGTGGTATAAGTTTCGGATAATGAATTGGGACAGAGACTATCGCTACCGGTAATAATGGGATCAGGGACAGCAAGTACTTTTTGAATACCAGAACCCGAAGATACACATCCATTTTCATCAGTATAGCTATAGCTGATAACATGATCGCCTATACCTGCTATTTCAGGATAAAACAATCCATCCGTTACACCATCACCGGAAAAACTCCCCCCCACTACCGGAGGAGGAACCAAAACAAAAGAATCATCATTTAGGCATACATCTGTTAAAACTTCAATTGGGTTCTCCGAAGAAATAGAATAAAAATCAGCAGGATTGTTCTGATTCGTAAATTCTGCTAAAATCCATTCTTCAGTCCTGGCAACCGTTTGAACCCTTATTTCATCCATAGAACCTTCGAAATAACGAGTGATGATATCTGGATTTCCTCCCCATACCCAGTTATCCAGTTCAGCTGTACTTGTCCAAAAATCGGGCACATTTTCAATTGTAAAAGTCATTGGCAAACCATCTATATATATTTTAA
>CAYXQX010000528.1:0-3324 GCA_964467485.1 uncultured Porphyromonadaceae bacterium
ACAACTTCTTCGGCAACAGGTGCCTCATTTTCAGCTACTTTCTCAGTAACTTCTTCTGTAACTTCTGGAGTTTTAACCTCGGTCGTTTCTTCTACCGGACTTTGCTCGTTGATTTCAACAGGCTCTTTACTTTTGTTTTCTAATTCTTTTTCTGACATGATATAACAATCAATTAATTAGTGGGTTAGACAATATATTTGATAAACTCGGGCGCAAAGATAGTGTAAATTTGTTCACTATCAAACCTTTAACTACCAATATGGTTGAAATTACTTGAGGAAATTTTCGATTCTTTTTAAAGCTTGTTTGAGCTCTTCTTTTTCCCTTGCAATATTGATACGCACCCACTTATGCGCATCTTCTGAGAAATGGATTCCAGGAACCACCCCAAGCTTCTGTTTGTCGTAGAGACTTAAAGCAAAATCAACACCGTTTCCGATCTTTTCCGGAAGCTCGCACCAGAGGAAATACCCTCCTCCTGATTCTGCCACGGTAAAACCAAGATTTTCAAGAGCAGGTTTAAGATAGTAATAATTTTCGCTGAGACTGGATCGGGTATTTTCAACATATGCAGCACCATAATCTGTTAACTCAAGATATTTTGAAATAGAATACTGAAGAATTGATGGAGCACAGAGACCAGTATAATCATGTATTGCCCGTAGTTCTTTCATCCTTTTATTATCGCTTATCAGATAACCAACCCTCCAACCTGTTATTGAGAGGCTCTTGGAGAAGCTGTTTACGTAAAAAAGCCTCTCTCTATTTATCTCAAGAGGAAGGAAGGGAGCATTATCTCCATAAAACAAATCTTTATATACAGCATCAAGAAGAATGAAGAAATCGTATTTTTCAGCTAAGGTGAACAGCCATTGAAACTCCTCTTCAGTCCATATTTTACCATAAGGATTTCCAGGAGAATTGATAAAAACCAGCTTAACATTGTTGCTTTTAAGCTCACTCTCACAAAGATCCCGATCCATTTCCCCTCCTTTAGCAAAAGGTATCTTGATCAAGCTATTATTGAATATTTTGGGGAGCTCGTTATAGGACTCATAAACTGGGTCAAAAGCCATCGAGCTCCAATCTGTGCCATATTGGTTATTCATATATGTGTAAACCAAACTTACACCTTCAGTGGCTCCTTGGACTATTAAAACCTCATCCGGTGAGACCTGCCCCAATCCCTTGTAATTTTGGCAAATAAGATTAACCAGATCTGCTTGCCCATTGCCGGGAGGATACTGATGAACAGCCTCCATGCTCAAATTCCTTAATATTTGGAGTAAGAGCTTAGGCGGGCCAAAACCCGGAATTCCCTGAGCCAGATTGATCCCTCCCCCTGCCTTAACCTTGTTGCTCATGTGGGAGATCCATGATTCAGATGCAATCTTACTATTTGAGCTCATTCGCTTGATAATTTTGATATTCAAAAGTAATCATTACCAAAAATATCCCTAATCCATATAAAAAGGCTTACCAATACGCTTCTATGCTATTGAAAATACTCAGGAAATCTTGGTAAAAATTTTCCTATACTTGCAATTGAGTAAAAGATCAAAAATTGCATTAATCTATGAAAATCTCAATAATAGGAACTGGCTATGTAGGCTTAGTAACAGGCACTTGTTTTGCTGAATCGGGTATTATCGTTACTTGCGTGGATGTTGATGAAAATAAGATAAACATGTTAAACAATGGACATGTTCCCATTTATGAACCCGGACTAGAGGACATGATTAAAAAGAATGTTGAGAAACAAAGACTTTTCTTCACCACCAATATAGAAGAGAGCCTGGTTGAAGCTGAGGCAGCCTTTATAGCTGTTGGGACTCCTCCTGATGAAGACGGAAGTGCTGATCTGCAATATGTAGTTGGTGTAGCTGAAGAGATAGGGGAATACATGAATGACTATCTTGTTATTGTTAATAAAAGCACTGTGCCAATCGGGACTTCACACAAAGTAAGAGCTGCGGTTGCCAAGGGATTGGAGAAAAGAGGCTCTACTCTGCCTTTCGATATTGCTTCTAACCCCGAATTCCTTAAAGAAGGCAGTGCTATTCAGGATTTCTTACGCCCCGACAGGATAGTAATAGGCATTGACTCAGATCGGGCAAAAAAGATAATGAACAGATTATATAAACCCTTTGTATTGAATGGACACCCCATCTATTTCATGGATATCCCATCTGCAGAGATGACAAAGTATGCTGCCAATTCAATGTTGGCCACCAAGATTAGTTTCATGAACGACATTGCAAATCTCTGTGAGATTGTTGGAGCTGATGTGGACATGGTAAGAAGAGGTATTGGAAGCGATAGCAGGATTGGCAATAAATTTATTTACCCCGGCGTTGGATATGGGGGCAGTTGTTTTCCAAAAGATGTTAAAGCTCTTATTAAAACCGCTGCAAGTAATGGTTATCCCCTAAGAGTTCTTCAAGCGGTAGAAGATGTCAATGATGATCAGAAAAAATCAATGTTCAAAAAGATTTCAGAACATTTCGGAGGTAAACTGAAAGGGAAAAAGATTGCTATATGGGGATTAGCTTTCAAACCAAATACTGATGATATGAGGGAAGCCCCCGCACTGGTATTAATCGATCAATTGGTTGAAGCAGGTGCTTCTGTTGTTTCCCATGATCCTGTGGCAATGGATGAGACACGCAGAAAGATAGGTGACAAAACCGAGTATTCAGAAGATCAGTATGAAGCACTGGTAGATGCAAATGCCCTCGTCCTTATGACAGAATGGTCGGAGTTCAGAGTTCCCATGTACAAGGTTATTGAAAAACTCATGAAAGAAAAAGTTATCTTTGACGGTCGTAATATATATGATCCTGATGAGGTTAGAGAGTATGGATTTACTTACTATGGAATAGGAAGATAAAACTACAATATGAATAAAATACTAGTTACCGGGGGAGCAGGTTTTATAGGTTCTCATTTATGCGAGCGTTTGTTGAATGAAGGGAATGAAGTAATTTGTCTGGACAACTTTTTCACCGGTAGCAAAAAAAACATAGTCCATCTGTTGGAACATCCATTTTTTGAGCTTGTACGACATGATGTAACCATGCCCTATTTCATTGAAGTAGATCAGATTTATAACCTGGCCTGCCCTGCATCACCCATACATTACCAATACAACCCCATTAAAACGGTTAAAACGTCTGTTTTAGGTGCAATTAATATGCTTGGCCTGGCGAAGAGGATCAAAGCCAGAATTTTACAGGCATCAACTTCAGAAGTTTACGGTGATCAACAAGTTCATCCACAAACAGAGAAATACTGGGGATATGATAATCCTATTCGCCAGAGATC
>CAYXQX010000529.1:0-1209 GCA_964467485.1 uncultured Porphyromonadaceae bacterium
CCTCAGCGGGAATCACTATCAATGGAGGCCAACCTTATGATATTGAAGTGCATAATGATGCATTTTTCAAGCGAGTGCTAAAAGATGAAGCGCTTGGATTGGGAGAATCTTATATGGATAGCTGGTGGGATTGTAAAGCGCTGGACCAATTTTTTGATAAAATTGTACGCGCAAAATTAAATGAGAAAGTCAAGGGTAGATTTAAACTACAATGGTATTTCCTGCGTTCAAAATTATTCAATTTGCAGAAGCGCAGTCGTGCCTACCAGGTTGCACAGAAACATTACGATATTGGCAATGATCTTTTTACAGCAATGTTGGATAAACGCCTGATTTACAGTTGCGCTTACTGGATGAAAGCTAAGAATTTGGACGAAGCCCAAGAACACAAACTGGAACTGATTTGTAAAAAGATAGGTTTAGAAGAAGGAATGACTATACTTGATCTGGGTTGTGGCTGGGGTTCCTTTGCAAAATATGCTGCCGAGAAATACAATGCTCATGTGACCGGTTTAAATGTTTCAAAGCCCCAGATAGAATACAGCAGAGAATTATGCAGAGGCTTACCTGTTGAATTTAAACTGCAAGACTACCGAAAGGCAAGTGGAGAATACGATCGAGTACTCTCCATCGGATTCTTAGAACACGTCGGCAATAAAAATTACCGCACTTATATGGAGGTAGTGGATCGCACATTGAAGAACAATGGAATTGCATTTTTTCATACTATCGGGAAAAATATCAGCGATACTAATTTCAATGCATGGAGCAACAAGTATATTTTCCCTAATGGGATGATCCCTTCAATTGCTCAATTAGTTAAGGCTATGGAAGGAATATTTGTAATTGAAGATTGGCATATTTTCGGGCAGGATTATGATCTCACATTGATGGCATGGCATGAGAATTTTGTGAAAGCCTGGCCACAATTGAAAGATAAATATGGAGAGTATTTTTATAGAATGTGGTGTTTTTATTTGTTGAGTTCTGCCGGAAGCTTTCGTTCACGCAGAAATCAGCTCTGGCAAATTGTTATGACCAAGCCGGGAAATGACCATCCGAACTGTCGTATAAGCTAGTTCAACTCTTAGTAAGCCTTCCGCCAGCTACACCTTGTTATGGAAAAAGAGGATCTACTATGTATTGATGGGAATCACCTTCCTGTTTAAATTCAAATCCTTTTGGACAGATCGATTAAATAAAGGGAGG
>CAYXQX010000529.1:1219-3319 GCA_964467485.1 uncultured Porphyromonadaceae bacterium
ATTTTTCCCGCAAATGAAGCCGGAGGTAGGTCAAAGGCACGCCTTTGACGATTCCCAGGAATACACAGCGATAGGCATTCCAGAAGAATGGGTAGCCCCATTGCAGGCATTGGGATATGATACGATTGCGAAATTAAAAGAAGTGGAGAAGCCCGGTAAATTAGCCAATGATTTGAATGGTTATAAGAAGAAAAATAAATTGGAATTGGGTGGATTGAGTCCGGAGGTTGTAAGTTCTTGGTTGGGAAAGTGATAGGTTGAAAAGCAGTTTAAAAATATAAGGGTCTATGATTAAATTCATAGGCCTTTTTTTGTACCTTAATTGTCACTTTTTCAAGTATTTCTTGACTTGTGTTCTGGAAGGTTGTAACCTACTGAAGTTAACCACTAAACTTAAACTTATGAGAAAGACTTTTCACTTTTTTGCTATTACAATTATGGTAGTACTGGTTGCTTCACAATCATGCAATACTCAGGTATCAGATACCGAAGAACCAGCAAAAATTGAAAATACACTGCAGAGTGTAAGTTATTTTCAGGATACAGTTGGCATTGATCCAACGGTTCTGTTTAAAGCGTTTACCTTAATGAATGAAGCTATTGACGAGATTGGTTATCCTGATGCAGGCTATAAACTATGGATGAGACAGTCTGATACTTCAGATGTAAGATTCATGGTTGAAGGATTATGGCCAGATCAGGCAGCTTATGATCTTATTCATAATCATCAATTATACATTGATGCTAGTACTGCTTATGTTACGGCAATGGATGGATTAGTTAGTGTAAAGTACTATCGATTCGAAAAGATCAAATAGTAGTAATCCATCAAATTAGCCAACTGAAATCCCGATGTACATCGGGATGAGCTCAACAAAATTTATGACTTGAACGGTTACAAGAAAAAAAACAAGCTGGGTTTGCCTGGGCTGAGTCCGGAGGTAGTAGCCGGGGGGATTGCATAGTCCGAAGCATTTGTAGAAGTCCAGGCATGCCTGGACTGTACAATATAATCCTAAAGCAATTAATAAATACAGAAAGCCTATGATTGAGTTCATGGGCTCTTTTTTTGTCACTTGGTTGTCCCCAATAATATTTGCTTGACTCATATACAATTAAGTAGTAAGTTTGTTTAACTTAAATGCCTGTTAATCCCAACTAACAATTTAGACCCAATTGATATAAAGGAGGACATCAAATGGCAGAAAAAGGTAATTCTGGAATCTTAAAAGTTGTTCTAATAATCTATGCATTGGTATGTTTAATCTATGGGCTGGGCTTTTTTATTGTACCGGACTCACTGGTTAAACTGTCCGGTGGTGAACCTGTATTTCATGGTTGGCTTCGCTGGTCAGGTGGAGTAATAATCGCATTGGGTATTGGGGCCATCCTCACATACCTGAAACCAAAAGGTCAGGGCATATTTGTAACCGCAATATCACTAGGATCACTTCTAGCTGGACTTGCAATGCTCTGGGCATGGATAAACATCGAGGAAGGAGCTAATGTATGGTTTACAGCTTTACCAACCATTGTTTTACTTGCCCTGTCTGGCCTGCTTTGGTGGAGCCGTCAAGAGGCAAAGAATATCCTGTATCCTGAATAAAACAGAAATGTTTTCAATCCCTAATTTATAATGATAAGAAAAATTAATTACTAATCATCAAACCCATTTGTTAATCAAATGGGCTATTCGGGTCGAAATTGTTTTTGGAACTTAAACGGCACAATTCATAGGTCATTATTCTATTACTCTCAGTCTTAGGCCTATCCTAGAAAAACTAGTTCAATCTAAAACAGAAAGTTTTTCAATCCTCTTTCAATCCAACAAAAAAAGGAATCAGATCTGAATGACCTAACTCCCTCTCTAAGTGTTGTGGGAACTACTGGATTCGAACCAGCGAACCCCTACTTGTAAGGCAAGTTTCCTTTAATAAATGAGAAAAACAGCATAATCTATATGCTATATATATGCAAATTAAAAAGCACTTATAGATTTTAATCTTGTAAGTGCTTGATTATTAAGTCGGGGTGGAGAGATTCGAACTCCCGACCCCCTGCTCCCAAAGCAGGGGGTAGTATATTTACAGTGAAAATATG
>CAYXQX010000530.1:0-3318 GCA_964467485.1 uncultured Porphyromonadaceae bacterium
TGAGGAGAAAAACTACCCCGGGTTGGGTGTGATGGCTATTGATGGTGATCCTAGTACCATATGGCATACAAGCTGGAGCGCTGGTACCGATCCCTATCCCCATGACATTATGGTTGACATGGGTGAACGCTATTCTATACACAAGTTCACATACCTTCCTCGCCAGGAAGGGGTTAATGGACGAATTAAGAATTGGGAATTCTTTGTTGGTGATGATGTAAATGATTGGGGACATGCAATAGCTGCAGGTGAATGGGAAAATAATGCAGCTCCAAAAACCGTCGTGTTACCTGAAACAAGATCAGGAAGATATTGGAGACTAAAAGCTATCTCTGAAGTTAACGGAGGAGCCTGGGCCTCAGCCGCTGAGATAAGTGTAACCGGGTGTAATGGAAATACTTCCAGAGTAGATATGTCGGGTTTAGACGATAAGATCAGGGCCTATCCTATTCCAACAGATGGTTGGGTAAGGTTGGATATTCCAACAGGAAAAGAGTATACCTATGCGGTTCTATCGAGCCTTGGGCAAAGTATTGAAGAAGGCATAATCCGGAAAAATGAACAAGATCCAGTGATCAACCTGGGGAGCTATGAGGCAGGGGTTTATTTGATTAACCTGATGGATAATAAGGGAATTAATTATTGGGTTAAGGTTGTGAGGAGATAATTGTTTCCCGAGTAAACTCGGGACCAGCAAAGCTGGGATGGTTAATTGTTAATTGTTGCTCGAACTTTAAACGATGGGTTTCGGGTTGTTCCCCCTGGCTTCTTTGGATCTTATTTAAAAGTATAGAATACCAGGACCGGATTATCCCCTATGGTCATTTTTTCAATTTGTTCAACGAGATCATCAGGATATTTAAAACTCTTATTGGCTTTTATTTCCGGTAAAGCGTCAATCAATTCATAGGCTCCAACCGCGGATACCCATTCTCCACCGGGGTTGGCTGTACTGAAATCTGTTGAGGAGCAGAAAAGGATGTCATCACTGGTTGCACTACCGGAAAGATGCCAGGATTCACCGCTTTCCTCATTTATGATGATATGGTCATAATGAAATTCGTCTTCAGCATCCTGACGTAGAAGAGAGAAGTGGTAAAACCCTTGGTTGTAGACTGTTCCGCCTCCAATGGATAGTTTGCCAGATGGATATCCTTTCTCATTAAAGATTGAGCCAAAGTATTCATCTGAGGTAAAATGCCCAGTACCAAAATCGCAGGTGATTGCCGGCCTCATGGAATCCTGATCTACTCTCCATATAGTATCTCTGCCCAGGGCCGTATAGAAATGGCCGGAGTGAAGAGTCCCATTAAAATGTTTCATTTGCGATCTTGACTCCGGAGTGATATCAATATAATACAAGGTGTCCTGGGTAAGCATATCAACTATTTTAACTTCATAATTGTAATAGCTGGAATAAGCAACCCGATTAGCGTCAAGCATTTTTGCATTACTTAAGCCTCTTTTTACAGGTATTTCACGCCTCATTTGGCCTTCGAAAGAGTATTCAAGTATTTTCCCACTACTACTAACGAAAACTGAGGTGGAATCCTCTATAACTGATATTTCACGGATGCCTGAATACTCTCCCGGCCCTTTTCCCTGACTGCCAATTTTTCTCACAAATTTTCCATCTATTGTAAAGAGAAATAGTCCCATCGTTCCTTCTCCTGATGTCAGGATGATATATTCCTTACCCACGAATAATCTACCTACATATCCCATAATACTTTCAGGTTTTGTCTCAAGAGGGACCAGACGTACTGTATGGGCTAGTTCCGATAGCTGAGCATGAGGAGGAAGGTTTCTAGGATCCAATATAATATGAACCTCTCCTTTAGGAATGTTCGGTTTTTCCGGCGATTGGCATGAAAAGGTTAATAATATAATTAGCAACAAAGCCAATGCTTTTATAGAATGGGAAGTTAATAGATTCATGTTTAGTTATTCATGTTGGGGAACACTTACATAAAGATAATGTATTTCTCAGTACTATTCAATGGTTAATAAATTGTTTTAAGGTTGTGATGGAATGATTCGAGCTGCACCTCACTTAAAAGTATAAAACACCAGGACCGGGTTGTCTTCAATAGTTAGGTTTTCAATTTGTTCAACGAGATCATCAGGATATTTAAAACTCTTATTGGCTTTTATTTCCGGTAAAGCGTCAATCAATTCATAGGCTCCAACCGCGGATACCCATTCTCCACCGGGGTTGGCTGTACTGAAATCTGTTGAGGAGCAGAAAAGGATGTCATCACTGGTTGCACTACCGGAAAGATGCCAGGATTCCTTGGTTTTGGCGTTCAATACAATATGACAAAAAGGATTTTGGCCTTCTTCTACTTCCCTGAGTAAATAGAATTGGTAGAATCCTGAACTATAAAATACACTGGTGCCAATAGATAATTTGTTAAGTGGATAACCTTTGGGAGACCTGGATTTAAAATAGTCATTAGATGATATATGGCCTGATCCAAAATCATAAATAACTGCAGGTCGCATGGAGTCCTGGTCGATCCTCCAAATCGTATCCCGTCCAAGTGCAGTATAGAAAAAGCCGGTATGGGGATTGCCTGAGAAAAATGGCATCCGTGATCTGGTTCCCTTAGGGATATTGATATATTTTTGTGTGTCTGGTTTTGAGGTACTTAGGATTTGTACTTCATAATTCTGATATCCACTATAGGCAATTCGCTTGAAGTCTAGTACCATCGGCTCACCCATTCCTCCAGGATTAGGAATCTCCTTTAGAAAGCTGCCATCGAAGCTATATTTAGTTACCTTCCTCGACATCATCGGACTTATATATACCACAAGAGAGTCCTCAAAAGCTGAAAATTGACGAATATCAGTATATTCTCCGGGTCCCTTACCAACAGATCCTATTTTGTTGAGGAATTTGCCTTCTTTAGAAAATACAATTAGTTCATCCTTGCTCCCTCCTCTTGTAGAGATCAGTATATGATCCTTTCCAACAAATATTTTTTCTGTTGAGCCCATGATGCAGGATGAATTGGTTTCCAGGGGTACGATCCTCACGCTTTTTGCTAGTTCTGAAAGCTTTGAAATGGGTGGGAGGTTAAACGGATCTAATTCTAAATGAATCTCACCCGTAGGAATATTTTGTTTTTGAGGAGACTGACATGAACAGATTAATACTAAAGCCAATAGCAAAAATGATGTCTTTGCAGAAGTCGAGCAAGAAGATTTCATAATACGTTTATGGATTCGTGTTGGGGAACACTTCCATAAAGATAATAGTTTTAATTAAATAGTTAGTTGAGGTGGATGATTTTTTATCACCCGTCACTTGTC
>CAYXQX010000531.1:0-3315 GCA_964467485.1 uncultured Porphyromonadaceae bacterium
CATACTTGAAGGTACAATGGCTGAATTTGAAAGGAGGAAAATATGAAAACTACTAGATATTGAATTACAGGTACGTTCCTATAGCAAAAAAAACAGGTTAAAACGGTCAATATTGCACCAATGACAAAACAGCTTTTACCCATATACAGATTCTATTCCGGTCCAAATAATTCAATTTATAAATTTAAAGCATTTGCTATGAAAAAGAAGATTTTTTTGTATTTCATATTTGGAACTAGTTCAATATTTGGTTTTAGCCAAGACAAAATATTTGACATCAGTTCTTTCGGAGCTAATGGAGATGGGATAACCATAAACACCTCAAATATTCAATCTGCAATAGATGCAGCAGCTGCTTCAGGTGGAGGGAAAGTAATTATCCCAAAAGGTGAATTCCTTACCGGTAGTGTAATCTTGAAAACGGGAGTTGAGTTACATTTAAAAGAAAACGCAGTCCTACTGGCCAGTACCTATCCTTCACATTACAAGAAGATTAATCGTGGACCAGCGCTGATCCTGGCCGATGGGCAAGAAAATATTTCGATTACCGGTAAGGGCACTATCGACGGACAGGGCCGCAAACTGATGTTAAAACAGGACACTCTACATTATGCCGGGAAACTAGATATTGAATTCCAAACATTTAAGATGAAAGGGCACCAGAATAGACTGAATTGGCGGGCACTTATCATTGGAATGGAAAGCTGTAAGGATGTTCAAATCTTAGGAATTACATTGAAAAATTCTGGCGGGTGGGTGCAAAACTACGGGCACTGTGAAAATTTGGTGATCGATAGTATCAGAGTAGAAAGTGATGCGTATTATAATAACGACGGAATAGATATTTCTGGTTGCAAAAATGTACGTATAACCAACTGTTTTGTGAATGCTTCCGATGATGGCATTTGCCTGAAATCCAGATATAAGGACGCATGGAACGATAATATTTATATTGGTAATTGCACAATACGATCAAGTGCCAGCGCTGTAAAACTTGGTACTGAATCCTTAGGAGGTTTCACAAACATTAAGATAGAGAATATAAAAGTATATGATACTTTTCGGTCGGCTATTGTATTAGAAATGGTTGATGGAGGAACACTTGAGAATATTGAAGTGAATAACATTGTTGCAACCAATACTGGAAATGCTATTTTTATCCGGCTTGGCCACCGTAACGTTGATGGGGAAGTTGGAACCCTTCGGAATGTTACAATCAAAAATATGAAGGTTCAAGTACCATTTGGTCCTGCCGATGCAAATTATGACTTGCGCGGACCTGAGTCGAGTTACAGTTTTTTCCATAACCCCTTCCCAGCATCGATAACAGGGATACCGGGCCACTTCGTTGAAAATGTAACTCTTGAAAACATCGAGATCAGTTATCCTGGAAGAGGAAACGAGGGAATGGCAATGATTCCGCTCTATCGTTTAAAAGACGTATGGGAGAACGAAGCAGGAAATCCTGAATTTTCGATGTTTGGTGAATTGCCATCATGGGGATTTTATGTCAGGCATGTGAATGGGCTGATTATGAAAAACGTTTCAGTTAAAGCCATTGAAAATGATTTTCGTCCTGCTTTTGTCTTTGATGATGTACACGACCTTAACCTAAACTTAATTACTATCTCAAAAGCAAACAATGTTACACCGATTATTCTGAATAATGTTACCGGGGCAAAAATTCAAAATGTAAGCATCCCTGGCTTTAGCGGCGAGGCAATACAAATAATAGAATAATACTTTCAATAATCATGAAAATTCACAAATACACCGCTTTAAGTATACTCCTTTTTTTATCTGTAATCTGTTTTTCTACGACAGATTCATTTGCTCAGGATAACCAACCAGGAAATTCCGTCAAGGCCGACAAAGCACCAACGGATTTTGATCCTAAATATGAGAAGATCAAGAGCAGGGTGAGTTATGTTCCGGGGATTAAGGTTATTAGGGGCGAAACCCATGTGATCGTACCTGAACAAGATTTTTTTTGCCCGGCTGGCAGTGTTTTTAAATTCAACAATGGCGATATTCAAGTGTATGATCAGCGCTCCAGTGATGGAGGGAAAACATGGTACCAGGTTGGATATGTCCTAGACAATTCCACTTACCAATTCCCGGAGCCGGATGGTGAGGTAGTAATGTTTCTGTCTCTCACTTCTGCAGGAGCTTCTTCTTCAGTAGCAAAACGGGAACTTTCTCTGAGAGAAACCAATCAGAAAGGAGTTTTTGAGGCCAATATCTTTTGTTCGAAAGATAATGGGCTTAGTAGAGAAAGTGACACATCTAAAATTTACCTACCGGAAAAGTTTAGTGGTTGGTCTGTTGCTCTGTGTCGCAAAATTGTTGGACTTGATGATGGTAGCCTGCTTATGAGCATGTACCTCAGAAGTGAAAAAAAGAATAGTATTGAGAATAAATTCCGCTCTATTGCGATACGCTCCACCGATCGGGGTAAGACCTGGAACTATCTTTCAACAATAGCCTTTGATATGGATGAGGAAATTAGGGGTGAAGGGTTTGATGAAACTTCTTTGTTGGTTTATAATGGTGACACTATTTTTAGTTTCATGAGATCAGGTGCAAGCTACCAAGCTTCTTTAGGCAGTTTTAATAACAATGATAGGAGTAACAAAATGCCTTTTGGTTATGCAAAACAGACGCCTATTTATAAGAGTATTTCTGTGGATGGAGGCAAAAACTGGAGTTGTCCTGACCCGATAACTTCTTATGGCGTATGGCCTGATGCAATTCTGATGGAAAATGGGATCACAGCGTTGACCTATGGACGACCTGGAAACTGGATAATGTTTAATGATAACAAAAGCCAGAATTGGGGACCCATTATTCCATTCTACAATGACCTTTATCCCCCGGATTGCGGCAATTATTTTTCTATAGCCGAGGTAGCACCGAATATTTTGTTGGTAGTGTATTCCCGTACCAATCCGAATGACTATTGGAAAAGTGAACTCGTAGGTACGTATTTTAATGTTAGATCTGTGGTAGAGTAAAATAGCAATGACGTATTTTTACTTGAAGAGCTCTATTCACGAGCTAAATATGAGTACAGCAACATGACAATTACCTCAGAATAAATAAAAAGGAGATGACACTTTATTTTTACATAGTAAATCACTAATGTCCGGTTAAAAAATTAGATGTGGGCTAAAGCCCTATAATAGTAGTGCTTGACTAACCCCAGGCTTAAGCCTGGGGTTAATCAGAAAAATTAATGAAATGGGCTTTAGCCCTTCACCTATATGCTTAGTATTATGATATTTACGAAGCAAAAACATTTTGTTGTTTTAATAA
>CAYXQX010000532.1:0-3303 GCA_964467485.1 uncultured Porphyromonadaceae bacterium
GGATGTCCTCCACAAATGGATCAGAATTAGTCCGCTTAAAGCAAGGAAGGTTTTTCATAAGGCATGCGGATTGACTGTTCCAATGCACACAAAAAGCAAAAAAGAACTTCTTATTGAGAGGAATAAGTATTTACCCTCTTCCCTATCGGTGAGCTACAATGAGCCTCTGGGAATGACGGGCTCGGCACTTCAGTATATGTATGATGATGAAGGCGATACATATCTGGATTGTGTCAACAATATTCCTCATGTTGGTTATTGCCACCCCCGGGTAGTAAAGGCTGGTCAGAAGCAAATGGCCAGGCTTAATACCAACACCAGGTATCTGTATGAGAGCCTTAATGAGTATGCGAAAAAACTCCTAAGCAAATTTCCTGATCGATTAAGTAAGGTTCTATTTGTCAACTCGGGTTCAGCAGCAACCGATCTTGCAATTAGGCTGGCCAGAAACCATACAGGTAAGGATGATTTCATCGTTCTCGACCATGCCTATCATGGCAATGTAAGCACGGCAATTGGATTGAGCCCCTATAAGTTCAACCATAAAGGAGGATCAGGAAAACCTTATAATACTCATATTGCCCCTATTCCGGATACTTACAGAGGAATCTATAGAACACCGGATGTAGGGACGCGCCCTTGTGGGCGTCCGGACGAATCAATGGGCAACCCTATCGATATCGGCATAAAATATGCGGATGAAATAGATAATGTAATTGCGGAAAACGAATTAGAAACCAAGCTGGCGGGATTCATTGCTGAGTCGATACCCGGTTGTGGTGGTCAGATTATGTTACCGAAGAATTATCTTGGTGAGGCTTATAAGAAGATCAGGGCTTTGGGTGGTGTTTGTATTGCTGATGAGGTGCAGACCGGATTTGGGAGAATTGGAGAGAAGTTCTGGGGCTTTGAGCTTTATGATGTTGTTCCCGACATTGTTATCCTTGGTAAGCCAATGGGCAATGGTCATCCAATGGGAGCCGTTGTATTTACTGATGAGATAGCAGAGAGTTTTGAGAACGGGTTAGAGTTTTTCAGCTCCTTTGGAGGAAATCCGGTTAGCTGTGAAATAGGTCTGGCAGTACTTGAAGCCATTGAAAATGATGGTTTACAAGAAAATGCAAAAACTACAGGTAGATATCTTTTAGATGAATTCTTTAAAATTCAGGAAGAAAATAATGCTGAAGGAAAAGGAATAATTGGAGATGTAAGGGGATCAGGATTATTTATGGGAATTGAAATTGTTAAGGACCTCGAAACACGTGAACCGGATCCTGAAACAGCTTCAAGAACAGTCAATGATATGAAAAAAGAGCACATCCTCCTCAGCACTGATGGGCCAGAGGAGAATGTTATAAAGTTTAAGCCTCCCCTTTGTTTCACGATGGATAACGCTAGGGAATTGTTGAAGAAGTTAAGGTCAGTTTTAGGAGCCTAGTACCAAATCCATAATTTCCCCTTTTCCTGGTTTTAGGAAAGGGGATTAAGGGGATAGGTTATCAAACAGCAAAAAATTTCGTTCAGCTCTTACTCAAATTTAACTGCTGTTCCGTAAGCAAGCAACTCGGCAGCACCCTGCATAACCGTGGAGGTTGTTAAGCGCATGCACACCACTCCATCTGCACCTATACTTTTGGCATCGGCTATCATGCGGTCGATGGCCTGCTCTCTTGCTTCCGCAAAGACCTTGGTATATTCATCAATCTCACCACCCACTATGCTGCGAAATCCGGCCATAATATCTTTCCCGATATGCCTGGCTCTGATGGTATTACCTTTAACCAAACCAATAGTTTTTGCAATCTTGTGATCGGCAAATGTGTCCTGAGTTGTTACCAATACATCTTCAATTCTCATCATTTCTTTACATTTTTATCGTAATAATCATCTTCCTTATTATTGATCCGGTCTTTCACAACTTTAATAAACAGTAAACCGAGACCGGCAATTGCAATAAAACCAATAATCCCTTCGGGGAAGATCATGATTAATCCCTTTATAAGCAGGTATATCCACACTATCAGGGCAACAATCAAGAATAAATAACCGAATCTTTCCAACATGATAATGATTTTTTGGTTAGTGAAACAAGTTACTAATAAATCGCAAGATTTGACTAAAATCCAAGACATTCATGTTAAGTTTTCTTAAATTCGGGTTGTATGAAAATTGGATTTATAGCTGACATACATGAAGATTTGCCCAGTCTGAAAAAGGCTTTTAAACTGCTCGAAAAAAAAGGCTGTGAAGAATTGATTTGCATGGGGGATATTTGCGGATATTCATTTCCCTATTACCATTATCAAAAAGATCGGGATGCATCAACTTGTCTTGAACTTGTGAGGAAGAAATGCCAAATAATAATACCGGGAAATCATGATCTCCATGCTGCGCGGAAGACACCATTGTCTAATCCGGGGTTTGATTATCCTGATGATTGGTATGAGATGGATTTTGAAGTCAGGAAGAAATTAGCAAAAGGTAAAATCTGGCTATATGAAGACACTGAATTGGAATCGAACTTCTCGGAGGCTGACAAGGATTTTATAAGAGGTTTACCGGAATTTATTTTTATTGAAATTGATGGAAAAAAGATTCTTTTAAGCCATTATATTTATCCTGATTTTACCGGTTCGTTCACAAGATCAATTCCGGATAAATCATTTATTAACAAGCACATATCCTTCATGGATAAAAACAACTGCCAGCTTTCATTCTTTGGGCACAGTCATGTTGAAGGAAACTGGATTATTCAAAAAGACACATACAGAAGGAACAAGGGAGTTAAGCTTGGTGAGCTTGACGGAATTACTGGCATTGGCCTACCATGTACCGTAAGAGGCAGAAACAACCCGGGTATTTCAACATATGATTCCAGCACCGGAATTATTGAGAGTTACCCGCTTTACCCCAGATTAAGAAGATGGTTAACATATTAATACTATGACTGATCAAACCAACAGAAAACAAATAAGGAGCTTTTATTACAGGCTGATTATCCCCGGCATCCTGACAATATTCGCTTTTATTATCTCAATATATTTCATCTTCATTCCAACATTGGAGCAAAATATGGTGATGCAGAAGAAGCAGATGATTAAGGAATTAACGCATTCTGCCTGGAGCATACTGGAGAGTTTTGAAGAAAGGATAACATCAGGATATTTAAATAAAGAAGAGGCTCAAAAAGAAGCTATTGAGTTGATCAAAATGCTTAGGTACGGGGAGGAAAGCAAGGACTATTTCTGGGTTACCGATCTCACTCCTACAATGATAGTGCACCCTTACCGCCCAGATTTAAAT
>CAYXQX010000533.1:0-3303 GCA_964467485.1 uncultured Porphyromonadaceae bacterium
AAGTTAAAATAATCTTTTTATCGACTGGTTATCAAGGACTTAAAAAACTAATAATAATGATTTATACTTGCCGACTAATTAGGTGGGTTAGTAATTTCCTTATTATTTAGAGTATCAGTATCAACTTTTCCATCAAATAAGCGAATTACCCGCTCAGCTTTTGCTGCAATATCATTCTCATGAGTAATAACAATAACTGTATTCCCAAGATCATGAATATCCGCAATAAGCTTCATAATATCTTCGGATGTTTTACTATCGAGATTTCCGGTTGGCTCATCAGCTAGTATTATTGATGGGTTATTTATAAGTGCTCTGGCAACAGCAACTCTCTGCCTTTGTCCACCGGATAGTTCGTTTGGCTTATGAGTTATCCTGTCGGTGAGACCCACGTTGTCCAATACTTTTCGTGCTTTTTCCTGCCTCTCATGCTTTGGAACACCAGCATAGATAAGTGGTAAAGTAACATTTTCCAGGGCAGTATATCTTTGAAGCAAATTAAATGTTTGAAATACAAATCCAATTTCCTTATTTCTGATCTCAGCCAACTGCTCATCTTCTAGTAGGCTTACATTAGTGCCATTTAAAAAATAATCACCTTCTGTTGGAGTATCCAAAGCCCCAAGAATATTCATCAGGGTTGATTTACCCGAACCCGAAGGCCCCATAATGGCAACATACTCACCCTTTTTGATTTCAACATCCACTCCGCGAAGAGCTCTTACAGTTTGATTTCCAACATAGTAGTTCTTTACCATGTTCCTAATACTAATAATAGTTTCCATATGAGGCAATTTTAGCACAAAAGTATCGGCAAAAGTGATAATATGTATAAAACGTAATAAACATTAACAATATTTAACGAAAGTAGGGAATTGGGGAATTAAGGAAAATGTTTATTGGTTTATTAGTTTATTGGTATATTAGAATGCTATTTTTGAAAATATTCATTGACCATTAATAATTAACCATTAACAATTGGCGGAGCTACTAGATTCCGATATAAAATTTCTTCCCGGTGTTGGTCCGAAAAGGGCTGAGTTGTTGGGCAAGGAGCTGGATATCCACACCTTCAAGGATCTCTTATATCATTTTCCATATAAGTACACCGACAAGACAAAGTTCTATTCTGTTAAAGATATTAGTTCAGATGAGATATTCATTCAATTACGGGGACGGTTAACTGATGCGGAGCTGGTTGGTATCCGTCAAAGACAGCGTTTGGTTGCCCATTTTTCTGATAAATCTGGATCTATCGAACTTGTTTGGTTCAAGGGAATAAAATGGTTGCGTCAGAGTTTGAAAATAGGCCCTGAATATATTCTCTATGGCAAACCTGCTTTGTATGGAGGAAGATACAATATTCCACACCCCGAATTGGAAGAGCTTGATAAGGTTGAAAACATCAAATATCCTTATGCATATCAGGCTTCTTACCCTACCACCGAGAAGCTTAAGAACGGTTTTGTCACTTCAAGAACCATTCATAAATTGCAGTATATATTATTGCAAAAGGTTCATAGTAAGATCCGTGAAACACTTCCCGGTTGGGTATGCAAAGACATAAGCTTTCCTTCTCTTGGCGAATCATTGCTGGCAGTCCACTTCCCCGAAAATCAGGATATACTAAAAAAGGCAAGATACAGGCTGAAATTTGAAGAGCTCTTCTATATCCAATTAAACCTTATAAAACTTAAACACTGGAGGAAAGGTCGGGTCAAGGGACTCGCATTTAAAACCATTGGGAATACTTTTCATTCATTCTATTCAAAGAATCTTCCTTTTGAACTTACTGGAGCACAGAAGCGTGTGATGAAGGAAATTAGAAAGGATATTGGATCAGGAATACAGATGAATCGCCTGTTGCAGGGAGATGTTGGAAGTGGAAAGACTCTTGTAGCATTGCTTACAATTTTAATTGCCCACGACAACGGCTTTCAGTCGGCAATAATGGCACCAACAGAAATACTTGCCCAACAACACTTCAAAACCTTCACAAAAATGTTGGATGGCCTGCCTGTCAGTATTAGTCTTTTAACAGGATCCACAAAAAAAGCTAAAAGGAAAGAGCTACATATGAAACTACAATCAGGAGAAATTGACATCCTGATTGGAACCCATGCATTGATAGAGGACACAGTGAATTTCTCTAAGCTGGGGCTGGTTATTATTGATGAGCAACATAGGTTTGGTGTTGCTCAGAGAGCGCGGTTATGGGAGAAAAACCCTGAGCATCCTCCACATATTCTTATCATGACAGCTACTCCAATCCCCCGGACTCTGGCAATGACTCTTTACGGAGATCTCGATGTTTCAGTTATTGATGAACTACCTCCTGGCAGAAAAGCAATTATGACTGCTCATTACTTTGATAACAAACGACTTAGGCTTTTTAAATTCATTAAAGAGCAGGTAGCTGCCGGTAGACAAATATATATTGTTTATCCTCTGATAAAAGAATCTGAAACCCTCGATTATAAAGATTTAGAAGATGGTCATGACAGCATAACCAGAGCCTTTCCAGCCCCTCAGTATGCTGTTTCCGTACTGCACGGCAAAATGAAAGCAGAAGAAAAGAATAAGGCCATGGCCTTATTTGTAAATGGCACTACCCAAATAATGATCTCCACCACAGTAATAGAGGTTGGTGTTGATGTTCCGAATGCCACTGTTATGGTTATTGAAAGTGCCGAACGTTTCGGACTAAGTCAGCTACACCAGCTGCGGGGCCGGGTTGGACGTGGTGCCGATCAGTCTTATTGTATCCTGATGAGCGGCGTTAAGCTATCCAAGGAAAGTAAGATCAGGATAGAAACCATGGTGAGAACAAATGATGGCTTTGAAATTGCAGAAGTCGATCTCAAGCTGCGCGGTCCCGGAGATATCGAAGGGACACAGCAAAGTGGCATACCTTTCGACTTGAAAATTGCCAATCTGAGCAAAGACCAACATATCCTTGAACATGCCAGACGAGTTGCTGAGGATATCCTGGATAAAGATCCGACGCTGGAGAAGGACGAAAACCTGCTGTTGAAGAAGCAGCTTCAGAAGATCACCACTAGTCAGAAAGACTGGAGCAGTATATCGTGATTTTGCTCGCGTTGCTCGCTGTGATTTTGTCGCTGCGCTCCTGTGATTCTGTTCGCTTCGCTCTCTGTGATTTTGTCGCTGCGCTCCTGTGGTTCTGTTCGCTTCGCTCTCTGTGATTTTGTCGCTGCGCTCCTGTGATTTTGTCGCTGCGCTCCTGTGATTCGGGTTATTCTTCCCAATCTGCCAATCTACCAATCTACAGATCTACCAATC
>CAYXQX010000534.1:0-3302 GCA_964467485.1 uncultured Porphyromonadaceae bacterium
GGGAGCTTCTCAAACTTTCTCTTTCCAGGCATGGCGCTGATACTGCTGGGAGCTCTGCCGTGCGCGTCAGGCAGCCAGGTGTGCATGGGAACCAATGCGCTTTTTAGGCAGAATCCCGCAAAAAACATTAGAACACCTATTTGAGCTGGCCAGCTTGTTGAACCCTGCATTTCAGTGATGTTTATCGAGCCAAAAGCTAAAAATAATAATGTGATACCCAACAAAATCACAATGGATGCCACACTGCCCATCATTAAATATTTAAATCCCGCCTCAATGGCTGTATCAGTGCGGCGTCTAAAAGCAACAAGGCTATATGCACAAATACTCATCAACTCACAGAACAGATATAAAATCATCAGGTTTGCAGAAAAAAGCATTCCTATTAACCCACAGATCATAAGAATTAATAGTGGGTAAAAAGCATGCTGGCGATGATCTAAATTGAGATATTCAGCGCAAAAAATAGAAACGAGAAATGCTAAACCTAAAGTAATGAGGCTGATCAAAATTGCCCCGGGTTCATATTTGTAAAAAGCACTTGACGAAAAAAGACTGGTAAGGTTGTTGTGAAAATCACTGAATGAATGGCTAACAATCTGAAGCAATTGGCTTTCAAAAATCATATAGAAGAAAACAAGCAGAAATGATAAAGCAGTTATTAATGCCATAGAAACGTTCGATATTTTAAAAATTCGCGAGGCCATAAAAATAAAAACAGCTATAAAACCGAGGAAAAGAAATGGCATTTGAGGATATTGAAGCGAGAGCGTTACCATCCTCCTCCTAGAATTAAAGGTAATTCTTTGATTACGTAATTAAACAGGGGTCTCGGAAAGATCCCTGCAACCACCGTTAATACAGTGAGAGAAACTGTGACCAATTTGACTGAAAAGGGAACTTTTTGTAATTGGGAGGTTTCTCCTGGAGTGAAAAATATTGTGCCAACGAGACGCAAAATATATGCTGATGTTAAGATTGAGCCAAGTATTTCTAGGATGGCTAAACCGATGTAAGGTGTTTGGAAACCGCTACTGAATATCAGCCACTCACTATTAAAAATTGCTAAAGCTGGTACGCCAGCAATAGAAAGCGCTCCCAGGATGGTACAGGTGGTGAGAAGGGGCATTTTCTTGCGCAAACCGCGAATAGAATGGATATTACGCTGGCCAACTGCTTTTATTATCCAGCCAATACAACAAAATAAAAGAGCTTTGACAATTGCATGATAGATCACATGCAAGGTGGCACCCACAACACCAGAGAGTGTGAGGGTTCCTAACCCGAAAAGTATATATCCCATCTGACTAACACTGGAGTAGGCGATGATGCGCTTAATATCTGTTTCAACTAATGCCATAATTGCACCGTAGAATTCCGAGATTATTCCTACAATCATCAACGGCAGGGTAAACATAGCGAATTGGTTGAGGGTAAGAAAACTCATTGGAAAACGTAAAATGCCATAAGTTCCCATACTTAACATTGCTGCTGCCAACATGATCGTAACTGGCATCGGAGCTTCTGAATGTGTATCCGGCAGCCAAATATGAAATGGTACGATTGCCATTTTAACTCCAAAACCGAGTAAGAAAAGTGTACCTATCAATGGGATTGTGTTTGGATATAATTGAACTCCTTCCCATAAATCAGAAAAATGATCAGTACCGCTTTGTGAATAAATCATTATAAAAGCCACCAACACTAATAATGAACCTAAATGGGTGATGATGAAATACTTAAGGGCAACCGCATCTTTTTTTGCGCTTTCTCCCCAATACACGATCAACAATGCAGAAGCAATTAACATTAATTCCCAGAAAAAATAAAATAGAAAAATATCATTTGCCAGTGTAGTCCCCGACATGCCAGCAGAAAAAAGCAGCAATAGAGCGTAAAAGATGTGGTTTCGGCCATCTGATTTTATATAACCTAATGCATAGATCACGGCAAAAATCGTAACAAATTCTTCCGTTAATAGAAAAGGAAAAGATAGCCAGTCAATTTTTAAACTTAATTGAATACCCATAGTTGGTAAATAATCCAAATTAAGGGGAGTATTTAACCCTTGCTGCAAAGCGGGAATATATATAATGAATAACCCAAGGGAAGCAATCGAGGCAGAAAGGGCAATCCACTTCGCATAGCGATGGATTGATTTACCAATCATGAGCAACAAGAAAGCCGGCAATATTTTGACCAATAGTACGGATAAATTGATTAGCTCATATGTTTTCATTCCTTCTCCTCCATTTTTATCCTATAGAAAAATCGAATCAATATTAGGGTTGACAGCGATCAAAACCAAAACAACAATGAATATTAACAACCAAACCATATTTACGCGAAGAAATCCGGGATGCATGCGCTGCACTTGGTGAGAAGAATCGATAACTGATCTTAATACGCGCAACCAAAGATCGATACTGGTAAACTTTTCGACTTTGGCAAAAAGGAAATTGAAAACCTTTTGAATTCCCTTGACTAACTTTTCAATACTCCCGTGTTCAATATTCTTATATATATAAGTAGCACCAGTCATAAAAATTTTTGAGAAATTTGAAGTACTTCCTTGTTCGAAGGTTTTATAAATATAGGTGCCCGAAGCCATCAAAAAAGAAGAAACAGAAGTAGTAAGATCTAAAGGATCGGATTTTGAGCCGATTTCTTTACCTAACGAAGATTGTTTTCGCAATCGAATAGAGTTCGCCAAGATCTTTGCGTATTTCATTAATTCTGCGGGGCTGCCTGCTAGAAAAAAGATCACAAAAACCGCTAAGATTAGTGAAGCCCAAAAATACAAAGATAAAATTGGGAAATATGGGAAATATATTCGGTTTGGAATTATCCAAATACCTTCTCCTTTAACCAGAAATGAGAGTAAAAATATTGTTGCAGATAAAGCTGTAATGCATATTCCTGCAAGCGATAAGCCTATAAGTACGTTTTGTAAAAACTCTTTGATTTTTGCTTTCCTTGTTCTTGTCTGAGTTGTGTTTTTCAAAAAATAGTTAAATTTCACGATGTGAATAAGTTGTATCCACCAGGCCGTCCATAGCACCACAATAAAAACAGGTGAAACTAATTTTGGCAAGGAACCTTGCCATAACACGATAAGAGAAAATCCCTGAAGTAAAAGTTGAGAAGCGAAATATAGCAAAGGAATTTTTGTTATTTGCGGCGTTGGTTCTAGGTCTTGTTTCAAAGAAATTAATAAAAAAATCAGTCGGGCCAACATCCAAAATACCATGAAAGCCCAAAGGATATTTTTATCTGCCAAAGAAGCCAAAATAACTAAACAG
>CAYXQX010000535.1:0-3298 GCA_964467485.1 uncultured Porphyromonadaceae bacterium
TGAGAAACTCCCTCACTTCATTCTCGTTCAGGACTTTGATATCCTTCCTTTCATATTTAGGCAGATTGGCTCCATTAGCAGGATTTTTCGATATATAGCCATACCTCACACCCTGTTTGAGAGCCTTATGCAATACTGCATGGACTACTCTGACGGTCCTGGCTCCTAAACCATTTTCTAGCAGTTGGCCATAATGGCTCTCGATCCTTGATAATCTCAAGTCCTTGAGAGGGATTTGGCCCAAACTGGGTTTCAGATGCTTTCGGATATAGTTTCGATACTGAAGAGCTGTTTGCGGTCTGAGAGTTAGTTTATGTCTATCAAACCAATAATCCAGGTATTCACCCAGAATAATTTTCCCAGCTGTGGGATCATATCCCTGATCGATTTTAGACTGCTCACCTCTCAACCATACCTGAGCGTCTTTCTTGGTCTTAAATCCCCCTTTACTTACTTTCTGTCCATTCGCTGATATCTGGGCACGCCAGGTGCCATTCTTCCTCTGATACACTGATCCTTCATTATGACCGCGCATAATCTTCCTCCATATTCTAAGGTTTAGAAAGGGTTACTCCCTCTGATGAGGGAGTAACATTGATTGACTAATTTACTTGGTAGATGCTACGCATCCACTCCTTCATAATCTCTCTCAATTCAAATAAATCCACCAATATACGTCCTTCTTTGGTGACACATTGAATATGACCGAGGATGATCATGTGATAGACATCTTCTTCGGAAAAACCAACCATCATTGGTACAGCTTTTACTTCGACATATTTTTTGTTATTCATATCTCACCTCCCTTGAGTAATTAAGCTGTTGCTCAATAAAATCATCTAAGTCAGTCGGTCTAACCCTGACGGATCGGCCAATCTTTATACTGGGTATATCCCCCACTTGAAGCAGCTTATACACTGTGGATTTTGCCAAGCTCAAAGTACTTGCTACATCTTCAGGTTTTAGTAAATGATTCTGGATATTCATAAATACCTCCATAACTAGGATTGTGATTAATAATCAAATGTCATCTACACGTCTACACATCTACGGTTAATTCGACATCGCCAACTGATCCCTGGGGAAGTACCTCGTCGTCTTACCGTCCTTCTGAGGAAATACTTCACCAGAACTGACCAATTCTCCCAAGATTGTTTTGACTTGGTCAGAATTAAGTTTTGTGTATTGATGAATCTCTCTAGCTGTTGGATTACCAAGATTTATCTGCCGGATTACCTTTTCTCGATCAGTCAATTTTCGAGTTTGAGAAGGTCCGCCCAGCCGGTAATACAAATGATGTAAATTTGTTCTCCAACGCTCAACAATCCCCCTGGCTTTGGCCCAATGTTTCATTTCTATAGTTAAATCTCCATTGATAGAAGCAAATAATGCAGCAATCCTCAAGGCTTTTTCGGGAAATCGGCCGTAATTCCCATCGAGATCATACGTCTCGCTTTGGCTGATCACTTCTTTCAAGAAAGACCGATAATCATAAACAGCATCAAAGGTCTCTTTAGAAATGTCTATAACAGCAGTTTTCTTATTATCGGTAATCACTCTTTTTACATTATCTGAGTCATCAGTCAGAGAGTATGCGGGGGTTCCCAACCTGTTGTGCCATTCGCGCAGCTCCTCAACGATATCCTCCGGAAATACTCTTTCTTCATCCGGGAAACGCGAATTAATTACCTCATCGGTTGTTGGGGTAACAAGGGCAAATCTAGCTAAGAAACCATCACCCCATAGACCCGCTCCCTTCCCCGCATGAGGAAGCAGATCACTCAGTGTCAAAGTACCAAGGAGACTTAGGTAAGGCTGTTGAACGGAATCTAACCCACGGCTAATAGTTGCTGCCTCGTACGTATTTTTACAATCATCCAATATCCGGAACATCCCGTGAAAATTACTCATCACACCACTTTTCTTCAGCATGTCAGATAACAGCATGCCAAACTCTTCGAAATACCATCCTCGACGAGAAGAAAAGACCTTCTTCTGGACAAATTCCTTCTGAATTTCAGACGAAAGATCCAGGAAATTCTCGGGAAGCGTATTCGATCCCATATCCATAATGAGTTTTTGGGGGGTTGATAAATCAGGGGCTAGCAACCAATCTAATCCTGCAACTTCAAGAAGGGCCCTGGCTATACCTGCTGTTTCTGTTTTTGCACTCACAGTTGATCTGCCTGCCAGGGCTATATATAAGCTGGTAAACCGGGTCCTCCCAAAGTTGTAGGCAACTCTCCTGGCAGCAATAGTGGATAGCACAAACAAACCACAAGCTTCGTGATAGCCATCGTAGGCTTCGGGACTCCACTTCCTGCTGAACTCGACATAACTATCCAACCATGGACATCCAGACATTTCAATCTCTGGTGGAAGATATAGATGTTCTGGTAACTCAGGTACAACTATAAGATCAGTTCGTGATTTTTCCATGTGTTCCATAAATTCTCCTTTGTAATTGAATAAGGACGCTTTTAAACAAAAAATGCAGCGTATGGCTGCATTCTAGGTTTTGCATTAAGATAAAACAAATGAGAAAACTATTTCTTCATATTTTTCTTTTTTCTTGATTTTTCATTAGTTTTCCGATAATTCATAGCACTTCTGAATCTATCCATTTCTGCTTTATCAGGAAATTTAATCATTTCTAGTTCACACCACATATTAAATGCTTCCTCAAATGACATTCCTTTTATTATTGCTTGATAAGCTTCATCATTATTCTCATTCCTTGGGCGTCCCGGGGGGATTGAACCCAGATTCATCCTTTCAGTTGGAAATAATTCATTTTCCTCACTGATATCAAAAACTTCCAAAATATCTGCACTAAGATTTAACCAGTACAAAGCAAATGCCTGCCAATTACAGGTGATTTGCACACTTACAATACTTTCATCCTGGTGTGCTAATGGATTAATGTCAATCGCTCCTAGATTGAACCAACCAAACATTTCGGGAAGGAATGGTTTTGTGTATACTCTTTCCCTGAACAACCTACTATTAAAGAATTCATTTGTGGTTGTATCCCCTCCTCCGCCAGACTGAGAAATCCAATCTTCATAGATTGGTAAAGAAGGATCCCATTTGGTTATTGGAACGAGATCGTGCAACCTGAGTCCTGAATAATATGTTTTACTTCCTACAGACGAGCTTGATATCTCAACAAAATACAGCCCCCCGAAATATTTCTGATCAAGATAACTTTTGACAATCTCTGTTGTCTCAACTAGGGTAGCGTTAAATTTTTCAGAGAAAATTAATAGATTACAGTCCTGGAAACCAGACAGTGGAC
>CAYXQX010000536.1:0-3295 GCA_964467485.1 uncultured Porphyromonadaceae bacterium
ATTATCAGCTGTAGCAAGCAAACGTGAAAGCCTTTCTTTTGCCAGGGCAACTTCACTCCGTTGGTCCGGGTAATTATTTACTACGTTCTCGTAAGCTTTTTGTGCTTCTTTCAGCCCTAATTTTTCGTAGCAAAGTCCAATATGGAACTGGGCCTTAGCGGCAACTGGTTTATTATCAGGAAATTTCGCAATAATTGTTTGATACAACTCAATTGCGCTTTCCAATTCACCCTTTACCTCTTCGAGTTGAATAGCTTTTGGAAGGAGTTGTTCAGCTGTTTGAGCAAAGGATTGCCAGCTTATCAAAATCAGGCTTACAGCTATTATTATTGTTCCAGTTTTTTTTATTTTCATAATACCCTCCGTTTTTGTTTAAATAATTGTCACATGCAAGGTAAAGTGAGAGTTGTGAATAGTTGTTGGCCATATGTAAAAGAACGTAAAACTGTATCATTAGAGGAATTTATACCCTATGCCATGTATTGTGACAATCAGCTTCGGTTCTTCAGGGATATCTTCTATTTTGTGCCGCAGTTTTGCGATGTGTGCATCGATGGTTCTTGTTTCCGGAAAAGAATCGTAGCCCCACACCTGACTAAGAAGTTCATCGCGGGAAACAATTTCTCCCTCCTTTTCAATAAAACATTTGAGGAGCTCATACTCCCGTGGCGTAAGTTTGAGTGATTTTCCCTTTTTACGGGCCTCATATTTTTTAAGGTTGATTTCAAGATTTCCGAATCGGCGCACTTCCGGTATTTCAGTTCCTGAATTTGTACGCCGGAAAACAGCCTTGATACGGGCAAGAAATTCAAGCACACTAAAGGGTTTAGTAATATAGTCATCAGCTCCGAGTTCCAATCCGGTAACAATCTCAGCTTCCTGGCTTTTTGCAGTAAGCATTATGATGGGAAGGGCAGGGACTTCTTTTTTCAGGCGCTTACACACTTCGTAACCATTGAGTTTTGGCAGCATCAGGTCCAGAATAACCAGGTCGGGATGTTCTTCAATTGCTTTCTGATAACCTTCCTCTCCATCGCTGGCAGCTATAACAGCATAGTCCCTGGCCTCCAGGTTGAACGTCAAGCCTGTAACCATATCTTTTTCATCTTCGATAATCAGAATTTTTTTCATTTTTGCATCCTCCGGTTATTACAGCATAAATACAAAACGACACTCATTTGATCCTATTATTTCACAATGGAATCCTGATCGCAAAAGTGCTGCCTTTTCCAATTTCGCTTACCACTTCAATAGTTCCACCATGAGCCTCAACAATATGTTTTGCAATTGTCAATCCCAATCCACTGCCCCGACTCTCCTTTATTTTAGTCGCCTGCGTACGGTAAAACTTATCAAATATCTTTTTTAACTCTTCCTTTTTTATCCCCACACCATTGTCTGTAACCGAAATCAAGACAGAAGTTGAATCCTTACGCACTTTAACAAGAATGTTTTTTCTCTCTTCTGAATACTTTATTGCATTGCTGAGCAAATTTAAAAGTACCTGCGAAATTGCATCCTTGTCGATTTTACCTATGACCAATTCATTGGGGAGCTCACTTTCAATTTCAAAACCATTATTGCGAATATGAAATTTATACGCCTCAAGTGAACTTCTGACAACTTGGATAAGATCGGCTTCTTCGAAATTATACTGCTTAACTCCAGCATCCATCCTGGAAAAATCAAGTACTGTGTTTATCAGATGGGTGAGGCGTTCACTCTCTTTTCGAATGATGCTGTAAAATTCCTTTCGTTTCTTTTCATCGGTTACTATTCCCTCATCGAGTGTTTCACCAAACATCCGGATAAGGGCAAGAGGTGTTTTTAGTTCGTGCGATACATTTGAGACAAATTCTGACTTCATCCGTGAAACTTCCGACTCCTGGATTACTGCACGAACTATTATTACCAACCCGGAAATCATTACTACAATAATTCCTATAAAAAGTATCAGGTAGAGTTGTTTCTCTTTTCCGATAAGTTGTTCAACTGATTTCCCATCCTTGTCGAATAAGGCTACCTTCCAGTTGGTAAATAGTTGGGAAAAATTTTCAGCCACAAGGTAATTTGATATGGGATCGATATACCCAATGTATAACAAACTGTCATTTTTGCCCAGAAGTCCTATAAATGCATCTTTACCAAGTTCCACGGAAGTCAGAATTTCCGGAAATAAATTTGATAATATATAATCCTCGTCAAATTGATAACCCAATGCAAAAAAACCAGACTTCTGGAATTCGGTAGGAAGTTTGAAAAAACCAAGTTGAAGCATGGAATTATTTTCTTCCAGGGGAATGTTAAACGACTGCATTTTAAAAGGCACATCATGTTTGAGTTCAGACTCTATTTCGGGTAAAATACTTTGATTAACGAGTTGAATGAATCCAATTTGTTCAAGCAGACTGTTTTCCCGGCGCATCAAATCCTGAATGTTCCCGACGGTAGCATTATCAGTTGTATCCGGAACTTCAAATTTTTGTATTTCGGTAATTACAGATTTCAAATAATAGAGATATTCTCCTCCAAGCAGATCCCAGGGATGGTCGAGCAGTTGTTGATAGAGTTCAAGTGCAGCATTAAGCTGTTCATTGTCAGCTTTTAAAGATTTGTACCCATCGAGAATTTGAGAAAGGGCAATTACCTGGGCCGGAATTTCCCCCATGCTTACTTCTTCATTTTTCAACTCAAGAATCTTTTTGTATTCGTCAATTCCGGTTTTATAATTCCCTGCCTTAAAATAACAACGCCCAATCCGCGATAACAACAAAGCACGTTCCTTAGAAGATTTTGATTGGGCCAGCGCCATTTTATAAAGCCCGATGGCATCAACATAGTCCTTTTTGACAAATTCGGCTTTTTCCGCCAGATTAAAATTATTGGCAGACTTTGAATTTATTAAAGGACGGGATTCCGGTATTTTACTCCACCCAAGTGAAACGGAGGAAGATATCAATCCTTCATTTGTATTGACCAGAAAGAGATGTTTGAAAGCCGGATTTTCTGATTCTATATTCCGAAGCCATACTTTCAGGTCTGCTACATTATCGGATTCAGGAAAAAATTCGATAACACTGTTCCTCAGGGTTGCTTCATCTTTAAAGAGTTCGCTCTCCAGTTTATCCCGTACCAATTTAACTGTACCACTGTATTTTGCCCTTAGGTTTTCTGCTTTTTGATTGATTGACTGTAAACTAAGATAACTGATGATGGCCCCGGGGATCAAAATCAAAATGAATCCAAGCAGGAGGATTTTTGTTTTTGGAGTGATATGTTTAAGAAATTCAAACAT
>CAYXQX010000537.1:0-3288 GCA_964467485.1 uncultured Porphyromonadaceae bacterium
CTATTACGAAGGCAAGCCGGGCGAGCCCCTGCTGTTTTCCTTTAAGCATTATGCAGGTGTCTGGACAAGTCCGACCTCCCAGAGTGTTTATCACTGGATACTGCCACCAACCGGGGTTTTTAAGTTGCAGGTAAGGGTTTATACAGAGGAGGGATTATTTAAGATGGGAGAAGAGGAGGTTGTTATTTCATGGTCTAACAGGAAGCCTACAGCTAATGTGACACGAAACATGCGATTTGGTAATATTCTTAGCTCTTTTGAGTTCAATGCCTGGGGTTCCTCAGATATTGAGAATACGCCATCGGAATTGAAAACAAGATGGGATTTTGAAGGTGATGGCGTTTGGGATACTCAGTTCTCATTCGAGAAAACTGTAAGTCGTGTATATCAGAACCCGGGAGTTTATAACTTAAAACTTCAGGTTCTTGATGAAGGCGGGTTAAGGGATGAGACTTCCATTGACATACATGTTAGTCCACATACCAATCCTATGAGTTACTTTGTGGATATTAGGGATGAGCAGGATTATGGGATGGTGGAGATTGCCGGAAAATGGTGGATGGGGGAGAACCTTAATTTTGTGCCCCGTGAAAAATTTGGCCCTGAAAAATCTTTAACATGGTGCTATGATGATAACCCGGCCATTTGCGACATAACCGGCAAATTGTATTTCGCCAAATCTATAATGGAAGAATACGCTGGAACAGAAGTTGATGAAAATATTTGTCCTAAGGGATGGCACTTACCATCACGTGAAGAGTGGATTGATTTGATTTTGGAGTATGGATTTGAAGAATCAGGAAAAGAACTGTTCTATGGTGGGAGATCAGATTTCAATGCATTGTTAGGAGGTTATGCCGCATATCATCAATATGGAGAATTTGAGGAGTTTGAGGCCGACAGTATTTATAAAGTTGCCTACTTCTTAAGCAGCGAAATTAATACCTCTAGTGCAACTGCTGTTCAGATTGTAAGAAATCAGAATGAAATTCAAATTCGCGAAATGCCAGCAGAAGGATACTATTCAATCAGATGCATACGAAACGAATAACCGAGTAACCGAGTAACGGAGTACCGGAGTAACCGAGTAACCGAGTAACGGAGTAACGAGTAACGGAGTAACGAATCAACCATGAACCAGAAACTAACCTTAATTATCATTTTAATGCTTTTTTTAGGAAAAAGCACAAGTGTTTATTGTCAAGCTACTCCTAATGATTTGAGGCTTTGGTTTAAACAGCCTGCATCATCCTGGAATGAGGCTTTGCCGATCGGCAATGGTAAGCTGGGAGCAATGGTATTTGGTGATCCTGTTAATGAAAAACTTCAGCTTAATGAGGAGAGTGTATGGGCTAAACAAGGTCAGCTGGTTGATATGGCAAATGGTTATAAGTATCTACCTGAAATCAGGAATTTGCTTTTTGAGGGTAAGTATGTGGAAGCAGAAAAGCTCTGTAAAGAAAGACTGATGACTGATCGTTTGCCTGGTGGTACTAATACATACCAAACCTTAGGGGATTTAAGTCTTGAGTTTGATAGTATTGTTGGAGTGGGTAATTATACACGCGAATTACTATTGGATAGTGCATTGGTAAGATCAACATTCACCTCGCGAAGAGTTAAACATACACGGACTGTTTTTTCCTCTGCTGAGGATCAGGTGCTGGTTTATATGGCAGAAGCCAGCAAACCTGGCGAAATTTATTGCAGGATTGGTATTTCCCGACCGGGTGATGGAGAAATCATTAATGTTGAGGGGAATATTATTACCATGAAGCAGCATGTGGCCGGAGGTAAGGGAGTCAGGTATGAGACTATTGTTAAAATTATTAATCATGGAGGTGAGTTAAAGTCTGATGAGTCTTCGATATATGTTCATGCGGCTGATAAGTTGGAGATCAGACTGCTTGCTGCCACTAATTATCATGGAGGAAATCCTTCGGATATATGCCTTAACAATCTGGGACTTTCAGAAGAGAACAGTTATGAGGATATATTGGATGACCATGTTGATGAGTATCAATCATATTTCAACAGGGTATCCCTACAATTGCCCGGATCAGCTGCAACAGGTTTTGCTACAGATGAGAGGATCGATGCCCAGAAAAGGGGTGTTTATGATCCGTCCCTAACCTCCATGTATTTTCAGTTTGGTCGGTATCTGCTTATCAGTTGTTCCCGTCCGGGAAGTATGCCTTCCAATCTCCAGGGGATCTGGGCCGATGGTTTGAAGCCACCATGGAATAGCGATTATCATATCAATATAAATACTCAGATGCATTATTGGCCGGCTGAGATTACCAATCTGTCGGAGTGCCATGTGCCATTTCTTGAGTTTGTGGGTGAATTAAGGGAACACGGACGTGTTACTGCAAAGGAACTGTATGGATGTGATGGGTTTGTGGCTCACCATACGACCGATGCATGGCATTTTACCACCTCCTTTGGCTTTCCTGTTTATGGCATGTGGCCAATGGGAGCTGCTTGGTCAGCGACTCATATTTGGGAGCACTACCTTTTTACTGAGGATAGAAAGTTTCTTGAAAGCTATGGTTATTCGGTTATGAGAGAGGCAGCACTATTCCTATCCGATTTTTTGATCATAAACCCCAGTACCGGAAAACTTGTAACCGGACCTTCTATGTCGCCGGAAAATCAATACATCACTCCTGATGGTGATCGCGGGGCTGTTTCAATGGGGCCGGCAATGGATCTTCAGATTGTATGGCATCTGTTCACATCTGTTATTGAGGCATCAGAAGTTCTTGACACAGACAAAAAGTTCAGGAAGAAGCTTCAAAATCAGCTTGATAATCTCACACCGGTGAAGATCGGAGCTGATGGAAGGATTCTCGAATGGAGTGACGAGGCTTTAACAGAAGCTAATCCGGGGCATCGTCATATTTCACATCTTTATGGATTATACCCCTCTAATCAGTATAATTGGAATGATAAGCCTGAATATATGGAGGCCTCAGCCAAGGTTCTTGAAGGACGACTTAAGCATGGGGGAGGACATACCGGCTGGAGTCGTGCCTGGATAATTAATTTTTATGCCCGGCTATTGGATAGTGAGAAAGCATATGAAAATATTAATGCACTTTTTGCCAAATCGACAATGGCCAATATGTTCGATAACCATCCGCCTTTTCAGATAGATGGAAATTTTGGAGCTACTGCCGGTATTGCTGAAATGCTCTTGCAAAGCCATGGTGGTGATATTCATTTGCTACCAACTCTACCAAAGCAATGGCATGAAGGTGAGGTTAAAGGGCTGATGGCCAGAGG
>CAYXQX010000538.1:0-3287 GCA_964467485.1 uncultured Porphyromonadaceae bacterium
ACAATATGCTTATTTTCTGTTACTTACGCAACATTCTTCTTCTTTAGGAAGGGCAATATTAAGGAAAATATTTATAAATTAGTATAAAATTTAAACAGGATGAATCTGTTTTACCAGCTTGGTCGATATATTACAATGGTGGTCAGAGTATTCGGCAAACCTGAGAAACATGGCTTATACTTCCGTCAGGTACTGCGTGAAATGGACAAGTTGGGGATAGGCTCCTTAGGTATAGTTGCTATCATATCATTTTTCATCGGCATGGTTGTTATTATTCACATGACCATCAACATGGGTAATCCACTCATAGCTGATTTTTATGTCTCATATACAACGCGTGACGTTTTAGTACTTGAGTTTTCATCCACAGTGTTAAGTTTAATACTTGCCGGGAAAATTGGGTCCAACATTGCCTCTGAGATTGGAACAATGAGGGTGACAGAACAAATAGATGCCCTGGAAAGTATGGGCGTAAATTCAGCGGCTTACCTAATCCAGCCAAAAATTTTAGCCTGTATGATTGTAAACCCCCTACTCGTCATTCTAAGCATATTTATTGGATTGATCGGAGGTTGGTTTATTGCAGAAACCGGAGGGCTGATGACTACCACTGACTTTATCTATGGAATAAGATTTGAATTTGATACATACAGACTTGTGTACACCCTTGTCAAATCTGTTGTGTTTGCCTTTCTAATAACCTCTATTTCCGGATATTTCGGATATTACACAAAGGGAGGTGCTCTTGAGGTTGGAAAATCCAGTACGCAGGCTGTTGTTTACAGTATGATCTTCATCCTGATTTCAAATTATGTAATTACTCAAATAATGCTAACATGATACAGCTCGACTCTGTACATAAAAGCTTTGGTGACACTCAGGTTCTGAATAATATTTCAGCCGTTTTTGAAGCTGGCAAGACTAATCTTATTATTGGTCAGAGTGGTTCGGGTAAAACTGTCCTGCTGAAGTGCATAGTTGGTCTTTATGATATTTCGGATGGTGAAATCTTTTATAACAACCGGGCCCTTTCCGTCATGACAAGGAAAGAGCAGAAAAATATACGAACAGAGATGGGCATGGTTTTTCAGGCAGGAGCCTTATTTGATTCCATGACGGTAGAGCAAAATATCTCCTTCCCTTTGGATATTCACAGTCAAATGACGAAAGAAGAAAAAACAGATCGTGTAAATACCTGCCTGCATAGAGTTGACCTAAAAAATGTTAATAAACTCTTCCCGGCAGAGATAAGTGGGGGCATGAGGAAAAGAGTAGCCATAGCCAGAGCGATTGTCCTTAACCCAAAATATCTCTTTTGTGATGAGCCTAATTCCGGTTTAGATCCTAAAACAGCCATGGTAATTGACGAGCTGATCCAGAAGATAACGCGTGAATTCAATATGACAACTATTGTTAATACCCATGACATGAATTCAGTTCTTCAGATTGGAGAGAAAGTTATATTTTTGTCGGAAGGATATTTACTTTGGGAAGGAAGTAAGGAAGAAATTATGGATACCGACAACAAAAAGCTTAATGAATTCGTTTTTGCTTCACCGATTATGAAAAAGATAAAATTCTAGAATGGCCAACTTAAGAACTATATTAGTATTACTCACATTTTCTCTAATGATTGCTTCTTGTGGGGATAAGCTTAAAAATGTTCCTGATAATATTGTTGAAGAAAACAAGCTTGTTTCCTTACTGGTGGATATTCATCTAACAGATGCAATGCTTACAAAAGAGAAAAAGCCTCATACTGAAAAATATGAGACCGCTATAAAAATGTATCCTTCCGTACTACTTAAGCATAATATCAATAGAGCCATATTCGACTCTACAATAAGGTACTATGTGAAATTCCCAGATAAGTTTACCAAAATCTATGATGATGTGTTACGTGAGCTAAGCATCCTGGAAGGGAAAGTACAGGAAAAACCGGGATCCAAGGATGAAGAGGAGTAGAATGCGAAAACTCTCTGCCCATTACATATTCCCCTCTTCAGGGCATCCATTGAAATATGGAATTATTATTGTTGATAACAATGGCCGAATTCTGGATTTGATTGACACCAAAGGAAAATTAAAAGAAGAAGCTAATCTTGAGTTTTATCCCGGAATCCTGGCCCCGGGTTTCGTTAATGCTCATTGCCATCTCGAACTATCCCATATGTTGGGTGTTATCCCAAAAAAATCAGGAATTATCGGATTTATTGAACAGATTTCCGAAAAAAGAATTGAGAATAAAGATAAAATCACAAAAGCGGCCAGTGCATATTCTGAGGAGATTTTTCGTACCGGAACTTCAGCAGTAGCAGATATAGTGAATACCGATGATACCATCAGGATTAAACAGGATAGTCCTCTTTATTGGCATAATTTTGTTGAAATATTTGGGCTAAATTCTTCTGATGCCGGCAAAATTTGGAAATCTGGAATTGAGCTAAAAGAAAAATTTGATCAAACAGGCTTACCCGCTAGTATTAGTCCACATGCTCCATACTCGATTTCTCAGGAATTGTGGCATTACTTTCAATCCAATCCCACCGAGTTACTTTCTATCCACAACCAGGAAAGCAAAGAAGAAGAATATTTGATGAGCTCCAGGCAGGGAAAACTGGCCGAATGGTTCAAAGCAAAAGGATTCAACACTGATAATCTTCCTCCGGTAAAAAAGACCTCATTGGAATCAACAATAAACTTTTTTCCTGATTCAAAAAGGGTATTACTTGTACATAACACTTTTTCCAAGCAGAAGGATATTGAGTTGGCTACAAGCTATTTCGCGCAGGATAGTGTTTATTGGGTATTGTGTCCCAACTCCAATCTTTATATTGAAAATAAGCTACCGGAGAAGTTAATTGAAAATAAGGAAAGCATTAATATATGCCTCGGGACAGATAGTCTGGCGTCTAATTCAAGTCTATCTGTTTTGGAAGAAATGAAGACTCTCCAAAAACATTTCCCCTCAATTAAACTTGAAGAATTAATCAAATGGGCCAGTATAAATGGAGCAAAAGCCCTGGGCATTGAAGATAAATACGGCAGTTTTGAAATCGGCAAAAAACCCGGTGTTGTTTGGATAAACAACATCTCTTATCCGGGTCCTGTATTATCCCCAAAAAGCAAATCTGTAAGGTTGGTTTAACACTTTACAGTTTACTCAAATCCCTTATGGCGTAAAAATTCAACAGCTTCCGGCCCAAACAGGCTGAAGTAATTCTGATACCAGGTGATAATGAAATCCAACAAATCCCGGCATACTTTTTCCTGGCCATTTCCGAATG
>CAYXQX010000539.1:0-3283 GCA_964467485.1 uncultured Porphyromonadaceae bacterium
CTTACCTTTTCTCCCCTTTCCAGCAAGCTTAATGTAGAACGACTTATTCCTGCGGTGGCTGCTACTTGGGATTGCGATTTATTTTGGTTTAGGCGATGTGATCGAATAAATTCCCCAATGGTTTCCATCAAAGCCTTATCTGACATTGCCTCCCACTTTTCGTATGACTTATCATTCATAATTACCATTCTTGCATTTACGTGAATGTCATCTCATACAAACTTACGAAATATTTTCAAATTCTCCTTTTCCATTTATTATCTGGAATTGATTTATAACGTCCCCAAAATTTATAATGAGTCAAAGAAGTGTATGAAATCAATTTTGCTATTAATTTACTCCTTAGCAGTGAATGTTGAATTTTATAAAAAATCCACAACAGAGCAAAAAACACAAGCGTAAATATTATTAGCCGCAAAAGAAATGACTGAATACTTATTTTCAGAATATTATCCATCATAAAAGTTAGTAATAAGGAGCTCAAAACACCTACCACCACAAAAAACCCATGTGCAGTATCAATAGCTTTTTTGGGACAGGTATTCATGCATTTCATACAGCTTTCGCACCTAAATGTCCAATAAGGACGATTATTAACAGTTTTAATGGCATTAACCGGACATTGTTTTATGCATAAGCCACAATTATCACAATCGCAGGAAGCATAAAACGATTTTGCAAAAACAAATCTTCCAGCCAGATAGTATCCTAAAGATATAGGCGAAATCAAAATATCCTGGACTAAATCTCTGTAAGCTAGAAAATCTGATTCTCCCGAAAATATTTTATTCGAATGTTTTTCAACTCGTTCATAATTTTTCTTGTGTAAGAATTCAACTGCATTATCATGTAGTGCAGGATGAATTGAAATCCAATTTGAAGGCATATCGAAAGGAATCTGTCCTACAATGTTATAGCCTTTTCTCTTTAAAACAAAGGAGGACAACAAAAACGCAATACCAGTCAGACCAGGCGTTACAATGCGGCCAATTTTCATACCGCCCCTTGTATTCATTAATACAACATTATTTTTGCCTTTTGGGAAGTGTTCGATAAACTTTAAAGTTATTTTCGGATAGTTGAATCCATGAATAGGAGAAATGATCGCAACTAATACATCAGGATTTAATCTTTCAATTTTGTCAGTTTCTATTTTTGAAATATCCAGGATTTTACAACTGATATTTTCCCCCATTGCAAATTCAGAAAACCATGATGCTATTTGTTTAGCATTGCCAGTTCCTGAAAAATAAAATATTACTATTTCTCTATATGCGTTCATCTAAAAAAATAATCTTAATACTCCCCTACTTACCAAAATACTTAGGCAAATGCGCCTTCATAATCTTTTCCCCTGCCTTATTTAAACCTGAACCAATCAATATCGAGTATTTCATCATTTTCACCTGAAAACATTAGCCATAGCTGATGAATCCCCTGAGTACTTTCAAGGGGTAAAGTCATTGTTGTCCAAGCATTTTCAACATTCGGTTCTATATCAATAGATGCGAGTTTCCGATGCCATGGTTGCTCCAACCCAATAACTAATCTCCCCCCACTAATTCCTGATTTAATTCTTAACTGAACACTATCCATTCCTGATTTAAAATCCAGATATTTATAGGTAAGCTTGTCTCCTGAGTGGATCCCGGTAACGCATTCTTTGCCTTCTTCATATTCGACAATCCGGGCGTTTCCGAAAAGCAAGCATGCCCATTCCGCTTCAATAGTTCTTTTCGCTTCCAATGGATCGTTAGGGCCTTGCGAGGTCATTTCAACTTCAGGTATCGTACCGTCCGATAGTATCTCAATAGGCTCCATACAGGCTTTACGCATTTTATTACATGCATGGGTTGAGCGGTGATAGACTACATAATACTGATCTTTAAACTCGACCACGGATCCATGGTTATTCCAGTTGTTCGGGTTGCAACCATCATTGTCGACTATCACCCCTCTGTAACGGTATGGCCCAAAAGGCTTTTCAGAAGTAGCATATCCAATACAAGTTGGCGTATCACCACGACTAATATCCGCAAATATCATGTAATAAACTCCGTTAATTTTGCACATGAATGCGCCTTCATGGAAATGGTGCTCATCTTCTGTGAGAATATTATCCCGAATAGTTGCGCTATCCAGACTCACCATATCATCATTCATCTTAGCCATTTTCAGGCTGAATTGTCCCCAGCAGTAGTAGGCATCCCCATCATCATCAATAAAAACATCCGGATCAATTTGATTGTATCTACCAGTGTTAATGGGCGTTCCATTAGTAAATGGTCCCGTTGGCTGTTTTGAAAAGGCAACTCCCTCTGCATGTTTAGGATCCGGCTGACAATAGTATAAATAGTAATTCCCATCTCGAAAGGCAATGGAAGGGGCAAACAGGAGATTATCATTATATGGTACTTCATCATTAAACCCCTCAGACCTGAAAATATCCTTACGTAGTTGCCATGTTAACAGGTTATTTGTGTACAAGACATGATGCTGGTGAGAGCAATATAAACCGCAGGTTTTATCAAGGGATCCATAAATATATAAATTACCATCATCCCACACCCTGGCGGTTGGGTCGGCAATATATAAACCTGGCGGTGAGATCGGATTCTGGGCGCTAATAACATTACTTAACATCAATAATAGTAAAGTAAACCAACATTTTTTGTGTTTCATTCTTCAAGGCTCGTCGATTTTAGATAGATCCTTATAAAATTAAACAAATTAGCGGGTTATCAAAACGATTGGAAGTCCAGTGCTGAATATTCTATATAATTCATAATCCCCTGATTCTCAATCTCAAGATCATCAAACTGTAAAACCTCCTAACACACATTTCCATCCTCAAGACCCAGAAGTAATCATTGCTTCGAGATTTGCAAGTCGCTGCTGTATCTCCAGCAAACTGGTGGTTCGCATTCTAAGGAACATTCCAATTGTAGACAAAACTGCAACAATTAAACCCAGACCTCCAGTGATCAATAGAAATGGTACAATGCTTTCAAGAACAAATTTGAAAGGCACTGCTCCTTTATGGTAAACCTTGAGTGCATGGGCTAGATCTATAGATGTGAACACTAAATAAATTAATAGTACTGCTAATGTTATTGACCATGCGATAGTGCTTATTAGCTTGATCTTTCGATCTCTTTTCTTCTCTTTATCAATCATTGCCCAAACTTGAGCTTTCTCGATAGTATTATCATTTTTCATAATTCTATGTTTTATCGTTATACAATTTCTTTATGACGTTTTTAGCATTGTGAAGTCTTGATTT
>CAYXQX010000540.1:0-3277 GCA_964467485.1 uncultured Porphyromonadaceae bacterium
GAATTTGAAATCATGCACAGAAATAGAAATGGTAATATGAAAAAAATCTATTAACTTTAAGTGAACTTGGTTTTAAAGTGTTTAGGGAATTGATTTATATAGTTCATTGGAAATTTTGGTTAGCTGAAAATTAGGTCAAAATAAAAAACAATTGCCATGAAAAAAATAATGTTGCCTCTTTTGATTGTACTTATGATTTTATCGGGGTGTGAAAAGGAAGATCTTGATCTTACAGATTTTGCCATTACCCAATCCACACATGACTACAAAACAGATTGGAATCAGATAGTCGAGGATGAATTTGGAAAGGATTATCGTGTTGCAGACTGGAAAGATTTAGTAAAATTCCATGAACAGGGTGGCGATCTGTTGAAATTATTTGATAATATGGGATTGGCACAAGTAGGGATTGATGTTACTATCAAATACAAGGGAGTAAAAAACTATAATGCTGACCGGGGTTATTATGCCACCAGGCACGAGCACGATAAGCCTTATGACTATCTGGCTCATGATAACATAGATAATTACCTTATCAGTCTGGGTTCCTGGTCAGGCAGCCGTAAGATTATGGCCATAAAAAAATGAAATCAGCCTGATTTTTCAAATATGTGGTTCTAACCAACTGAGTTATGTGCCTGACACTCCAATTTGAGTAGGCCTAGTGATTCGGGTCATCAATCAGTGGTAATTGCCAATCATCCATTATCCTGATAAAAGCTTTTACTTGGATTTTGGCTGATGCAATAGCCTTTTCATAATCAACATCATGGGTTGTTTCATGGGTAATGCAGAAAATCCCGTGATGTTTAAACCAGGTACTGGAAAAGGCGGCATGATTATCCACCGAGAATGCATTATAGCTGGTTTGGATTTTGTACGTCTCGGGTGGGTTTTGCAGGGCGATCAGCTTGTTCCATTGCTGCATCATATCCAATAATTTATGTTCGCGAACGATAAAAATATTCTCTCCGTCCCTACTATGAAAATCGACAGCAAATTTTATGCGACCCTCCTTGGATATTTGCTTAAGATAATCGGTAATTTGCTTTATCTCAGGCTGTGAGGTAGTGTCACTCCAATGGCGGTTCAGGTCGACTCCGTTCATGTTATGCCTCCATCTTCCATGATCTACCGCATCTGCATTAACCAAAGGAAAAGCAATTATTCTGTTTTTATCGAAAAAGGATTTTTGATCTTCATCTCCAGCCAAAAGGGTTTCAATGAAGGTGTTAAAGACAAACTGTCCTGGTACTTCTGTTGGATGTTGCCGCGCCAAAAAGACAATAATATCCTTGTCTTTGGCATCGTCCGAATAGATATCCAATACTTTAATATCCCTGTTCTCAATTGTTTTTCCACAAGTGCTTACATGAACCCGGGAATCATCCGATATTTCCTTAATCCAGTTATTCAGGTGCCTGGATGTGAAAAGAGGATGGCGGGCAATCCAGAGAGTGTCGTTAGCGCTACCATGAACGTTCATCAGAAGGTCGCTCCCATAAACATCGCAGGGTACTGTTTCCCAATGAATACCGTCGGAGCTGATTTTGGGTGTTGCCGGTGCTTTTGATCCCAAAAAATGGATGTTCAGTATGATTTTATGGTCCTTCTTAGTAATGATTTTAAAAGCATAAGTTGGACTTTTATCAATTGGATAATTTTCACCCAACGAAATAATTTCGAAGGAGTTTTCTTCAATCTGGGAAACCCGACTTAAATATGAACCTTCAAACCCGGCATCAAAAATGATATCTCCCTTATTGAAAGAAAATATTCTTTCTGTTGATTCTCCTGATTTTTCAGTAGTTTGAGTTGAACAGGAAAAAGAGAAAATCAATAGGAAAATTAAGAATGGCTTTATAAAATAGTTTCTCATAATAAGCAACAAATTTAGTGCTTTAAAGATCCAGGAAAAAACATCAATATGCAAGAGCAACAACATGCGGACATAAGTGGAACAGTCATTCATTATTTAACCGGAATTGTAGAATAAACCTTATGATTGTTAAGAAAGCTTAAAGCCACCGATTCAAAATATCATTCCCCTAATGTTTTATTACTTTTATTCCGCTATAAACTGATTCCTCTATTATGAAAAAAATTCCTTTTATCCTGATGACTCTTGTCTGGGTCACCTTCAATGGATTTGGACAGAGTGGAAATGCTTCAAGTAAGTACCATTCTCCTTCTGAAATCCACCAACAACTACTTGACATTCAGAAAGCAAATAGAAATGTGAGCAAGCTGCATTTGATCGGAACTTCCTTTTCCGGTCAGCCTGTTCATCTGATTGAAATCGGACCTGAAACAACATCAGGAAAGAAATCTGTTCCGGCAGTATTTGTGGCAGCAAATTTTGAGGGGACAAACCCCCTGGCTTCTGAAGCTACAATATTTCTTATCAAGGATTTATTGGATAATTCTGATAAATATGAAAATCTCACCTGGTATATCCTCCCATCAGGAAATCCTGAAGGAGCTAAGCATTTCTTTAATTCTCCTAAAATGGTTAATTCAAGAAATTTAAGGCCATTCAATGATGATATGGATGACCAGATAGATGAGGATGGTTTTGAAGATCTGAACGGAGACGGATACATCACCATGATGCGCGTGAAAGATCCATCAGGAAAGCTGATTGTTGATTCTACCGATGCACGTAGAATGAGAGCTGCAAAGTCTTCGGAAGGAGAAAAGGGAATATATAAAACATATACCGAAGGGATTGATAATGATGGTGATGGAAAATACAATGAGGATGGAAAAGGAGGAACAAACAATGGAGTATCCTTCCCTCATTTATTCAAATATCATGGCAAGGAAAGTGGTCAGTGGGCCGGTCAGGAAGATGAGGTTTTTGGGGTGATGAAATTTATGATCGATCATCCACAAATTGCCCTGGTTATGCATTATGGCTCTACCAATTTCTGTATGCAGGCACCCAAAGGAGGCAGGAAAGGTGAAACAAACCTTACTTCACTCCGGATTCCCAAGAATTACGCCACTATGCTTGGTGCAGATCCAAATAAAAGATATTCAATGACCGAGGTGAAAGAGATGGTCAAAACAATCGTCCCTCCCGGAATGGTGGTAGACGATTCAATGATTGCCGGTATGCTCGGACTTGGAGCCGCAGTTAACCCTATGGCCAAGGATCTGACAGTTTATAACGATTATATAAAGGAATATAAGAAGTTCTTAAAAGAGAAGGAATATTCTACAGATCGTTTAGATCCCAAGGCTGCTAAAGATGGCTCATTCGAGTTATGGGCAT
>CAYXQX010000541.1:0-3268 GCA_964467485.1 uncultured Porphyromonadaceae bacterium
GTTTTCATTTAATATCTAATACTTAACGATTGGCAAATATACGCAAGTATTACAGGGGGCGGAAACAGGTCTAAAATTAATTAATAATGGGCGCGAATGGACTCGAACCGGTAAGGTTGCGATAACAATTCTTAACTCAACCAGAACAACAATATTATTCTAATCTAATACAGAGAAAATGATTTTCCAAAGTGGGGATGTGCAAAAACCCCCAATTAGCAATTTATTTATTGTTCTACATCAAACATCAAACGCAAAAAGTCTTCTTCAATTAGCCTCACTTTCCAATTTTCACCATCAGCACGCAGATTAGGCAAGTTATTGTCCCCATTGACATAGATCAGATCATATTCAAAATCGCGAGTGCGAATATCTAGCGTCTCGAAGAATTGGTCCAGCTTCTCATTATCCATCTCGTGCAAATCTCGCCAGATCACCAGGGTCTTCTCTCCATTTCGGGTTGTTCCCTCAACAACTACTACTCCCTGGATACGGCTAAGGTGCTCTACGTGTAAACCTATCAAATAATTGAATGTTTCTATAAGGTCTACTTTGGATGTTGTGGTTTCACCAACAGTGTCAGTGGAAATCTCAAGTTTATAATCAAAAGGCGTTTCAAAGGACTCCAGGTTCAGTAGACTATCCTGATTTTCAATATCCAGCAAATAAGTCAGTAAATACTCTTCACGGAACGGACCTGGTTCAAATATCGCTTGATCTTGTGTATCACTTCTTTTTAACTCAAGATTGTTTAAGGAATCTTCATACGATTCCACTTTGAGATATTTAAATGCGTTACTAGTCCCTTTCCTTGACAATGGTTTACCCCCCTTCCAATCTTCAGAATAGATTACTTTCATCGTTCTTGGCTTGGTAACATAATCAAAATACTGTCCCATTTCTACTAACAGGTATCTCCGGTTAAAGCCGTCTTTCCTGTTTAGATTAATTACAGCATGGCTGGTCGTTCCTGAGCCTGCAAAGAAGTCAACTATTAACGCAGACGGATCATTATATGTACAATATCCTACACAGTCCTCAACAGTAAAAATAGATTTTGGGTATGAAAACAGATTAGGTTCACCAAAGAGTGAGGTTAATACATTACTACCTTGAACCCCCGCATTATATTTCGTATCCGTCCAATTACTCATTATGGGTTTTCTTTTTCCAGATTCATCTACTTGGTAGTATATAGTTTTAAGACTTTTACAAATCATATTTCCAGCATCAAGTTCAGTAAAGAATGATTCATATGACCTCCTCCAAACTCGTTCAGTACCATCGGTTCCTATTGGATATAGGCGAACACTTCCTTCCCCTGTTGTGGAATATTGCTCAGGGTAATCATCTCCCCGTGGCGGAGATTCAGCCCCAATTACTAAGTTTGTCTCTGGATCAACCAAAATCGCATAAAAACTATTAGGTCTTCCAATTCTTAAATTGCTCTCAGCAGTTCCAGTTCTGACAAAACCTCTGGTTGAACTCTCTTCCTCCTTCAACTCACCTTTAAGAATCTTTTTTCCTTTTGGAGTAAAGAACAATGCATATTCATGTGTACTAGAAATATTTGTCCCTTCAAGACCAGCACCTGCAGGGTGATGGTTAATAACAACAACATTTCTATCAAATTCAGAGTATAGGTGATCTGACATAGCACTGAGTGGAATCATTTCAGTATCATCAATTGCAATAATCAATACACTATTATCAGATAGAAACTGTTTTGCTTTTCTAATGCGGTTTTCCATAAATGCTAACCAGGAAGAATGTTTAAAAGTATTTTTATACAATATCTCAGATGCACTCGTATTGTATGGAGGGTCAATATAAATACATTTCACCCGTTCTCGATACTTCTCCTGCAGCAGGTTCAGGGCCTGGAAGTTCTCACTGTGGATCAATAATCCATCCAACTCGTCATCCAGGTTGTCAAAGCTCTCCAGCAACTTGTACTTGAATTCCTCATCATAGAACTTGGTATCAAGCACAAGGAAGGGATTAGACTTCAGGAACTCGACCGTCAGTGGCTTGCTATAAGACTCAGTTACCAGATCCCCTTTGATCTCATCAATCACGAATAACTTGACCCACTCATCTCGCTGAGCGTCGTTAGCAACGATTACTGGATACAGCTCCTCTGGCACTCGATCCAATGTCACACAGTACTGACTCTCCACCACAAACTTCTTCTTCAACCACATCTTCTTCTGGAAGTCCTCGATTTGGGCCAGGAAGGTGATGATCTTGTGGGCGATCTTGCGAATGACCTTGATCTTGCTCAGGTACTGCTCCACCTTGGGTGCCGTTTCACTATCAATATCATCCAAGCGCATAATCTCATTCTTGATGAAGAAATCCAGTTCCTGTCGCAGGAACTTCCCCAGGTCCTTATGGATGAAGTAGTCTTGAGTATTGCGTCGAGTATAATCCGTCAAATGTTTTTCAAGCACGGTGCGTTTCTTGTCTGACTCAGTGGGAGCCAATTGGGAAAGTTCCGTCAAGGTTTCCTTGATCACGGGATCATCCATACCTTCCCGCATGGCAAAGATGGCATCCACAGCCTCTTTATTGAGCTTATCCTGTTTCCGTTTCTTCTCATCCTCTCGATATTCGAAACGGATCGTCAATTGGCCATCCTTAACTACCAACGGGTCTTCAGTAAGTATAAACCGCCGTTTCTTGTCGTCTGCTTCTTTGCGGTTGTCCTTCTCGGTATCGGCACTGACCAGCTTAACATGGGCCAGTTGACCGGACTTGAGTTTAAAGGTGTAGTTCCGCAGATGTTCACTGGTTTTGATGTAATACTGGTCATGATTAGCCCAGTGCAGTTTGACTTCTTCTCCCTCATAAGGAATGGCATATACTCCTTCCTTATACCGGCGCTGGGAGATGAAATCGCCCTTATCGTAATAACGCCGGAAGAAGTTATATAGGGCTGCATAGACCTGGTTTTCCAGTTCTGTTACATCTACTCCGAAATTGGCGATCTGCTCTTTGATTTCAATCACCTTGGGTGCTTCTTCGGGATCAACCCCCAGCTCATTAGCCTGTTTAATAGCTTCCTTCAACTGAATCTGGAGGGTTTTTGTGTCTTGGGCTTGATATTCACCGAAAGCTTCTTCTACCTGGGGCAGCAGATTTTCATCTATGAACTTATTGATCTCGTCCCTTTTCTGGTTGATCACCCGGTAGAGACCAAAATCCAGATCCGCCTGATCGGTACGGAACAGCTCCCTCAACAATCGCTGCAGCTTCTGATATTGGG
>CAYXQX010000542.1:0-3264 GCA_964467485.1 uncultured Porphyromonadaceae bacterium
GTTTATCCTTAAGAGATCTGACCGTATATTCTTCAAGATCTACCCCTAGATACATACTGTGTATTTTCTCAACAGGAAGATTCATTCTCTTTTGCATCAAATCAGAATAATATTCACTTACCCCTATAAAAGCATCAACAGATTCAGCTTTTTCATGCATTAATTCCCATACCTTATCCTGATGTTCCTGATCCATTACATCCACCCAACCGTCTTCGTCCTGCAAAGAGCATACAATGGCAGATCCAAGTTTCTCCTTAAGACGTGGGGCAAATCCCAAAAGTAAAGCGTTGGATATATGAATCACATCAGGCTTGTAATTATCAGCTATCCAGGTAACCATCCGCTCCAACTCTTCTTTTTGTTTTCCCTCCTCCCCAAGAAGCATGCTTACCGTCATCTCATCCAAACCTTTTGCATCCGTTGATCCAGCCATGCCAGCAGCCATTTTTAATAAAGGACGAGAGTTTAAAAACCGGGTAAACCACTTAGGTGCCTTCTTTAGAAATGGAAACAACTGTTGCAGATAAGTCTCAATGGCACCATAAAAAACAGGCACCTCACCGTTTTCCTCATGACCAAAAAGCGGCAGGTACATGGGCAGTTTAACAACCTCATGACCCATTTTGCGGAGAGCATCAACATACTTACTGTCTCTTAAACAGTTACCGCAATAAAATGTTCCTCCTGATCCTGGTATAATATGTAAAATTTTCATTTAATAATACTCAATTCTATTAGTCCTATTTTCCAAAACAATAAATATTCCCATCTTCGGAGGAAATAATAATCTTGCCATCAACAAGCGCCGGACTGGAACTGATAGGACTGCCTATTTCGTACGACCATAACACCTCACCACTCAACAATGAAAGAATCTGAATATCTCCACGCATATTACAAACTAAAACATTCTTTCCGGCAATAAGTGGGGATGCATCTAGCCGTGATCCGGAATTATATTTCCATAATATTTCCCCATCTTCTTTATTAAAACAATAAACATATTTATCCCGGCCTGCAGTTACAACCCTCTCGCCAGATATCGCAGGCGAAGCAATAAAAGGTAATTGGGACTTGTCGTTGCTGAATTTCCAGCTTACCTCTCCTTTATCCAGATCAACACACGAAAACCCTCCATCATAATCCCCAACATAAGCCTTTCCTCCCTCAATAGCCACCGACCCTGCAACATAGGTAGCCACATCAACCTTATTGTCAGCTATACCCGTTTCTATATTTACAACATGTAAAAACCCATCACAACCCCCAAAAACAACCCTGCCATCAGCACAAGAACCTGCTCCATTGATAAAGTTATCCGATTCATACTTCCATAATCCAATACCGGTTTCAGCATCTATACAATGAAGATAATAATCATAACTCCCTACTAGCAAATATATCCTGGTCCCTACTTCCCAATAATTTACCGACCCGCTTATTTGGTTCTCAGCCTCATATGTCCACAATTCCTTTCCGGTTTCCAGGTCAAGAGCATATAACATCCCATCAAGATCGCCAAAATAAACTTTGCTATTCAGGATTAATGCAGGCGCTTCAATGCTGCTTTCACACTCAAATTTCCACAACTCCTTTCCTTGCATATCCAATCCAATAACTTTTCCGTCCAATGATCCTGCTACAATAATCCCTTCACATACTACAGGCGAAGATTTAAATCCATCACTAGCCTGAAAACTCCATAACAGATCTGGATCAACAGGAAGCTTTCCAATAGCCCTACCCTGCAAGGATGGGTCACCCCTGAAAATAGGCCAGCATTCCTGAGCCCCAATATTACCAATAGACAATAAAAATACAAGTGCTAAAAAAATTCGCCTGTTTGCCTTCATACATTCAACTATTTTTTTGATAAAGCCCCGGTGGGGCATGCTTCAGCTACTAATAGTGCAGTTTCCTTCAGTCCCGCAGCCAAACTCTCATTAAATGGCACCCCAATACGTACATCAAATCCTCTGCCAATAAAACTTAATCCAAGTTTCTCACCGTATTTCCTGGTCATCCTAACACATATTCCACACTTGATACATTTTGCCGGCTCATATATAACCAACTCATGCTGAATATATTTCACCGTCTCAACTCGACTATCAGCAGTAAAGCTCCGCTGATTAGCTTTATATAATTCTGATAATTCCCTCAAAGTGCAGTTATCCTTCTTCCTGCAATCGCAATGCATACAACGTCCAGCTTCCTTAATCACCTCCTCAGCAGATAAGCCATTTGCAATACCGCCATCAGGCTCAACCCTCTTATGGTCTGATGCCTCCTTAAGAAATTCAATATGTTCCTTCTCTGTCAATTTTCCAAACCTGGAATTAAATATCTTCGGCTCACCAATAACCTTCTCGCCGGCAAAAAACTGGTCAATGGAAAAAGCAACTTCCTTACCTTGCCCAACGGCTCTCACTGCTATCCTTGATTCCCGAATAGCACCCCCAACAGCAAATACCTTTGGATTGGTAGTCTGATAACCAGACTTACTTACCTCAAAACCTTTAAAAACCCTCTTCACTCCCCACTCAAAATATTCAGTCCCATGCCCTACCGCAATCACAATTGCATCATTATCAGCCAATAAAACCTTAAACATTTTTTCATCTACCTTGGCTCCATAATTTATTTCAACCCCTGCCTGTAGAATATTATTTACCTCCTGATCTAATACTACTGTAGGTAAGACTTCAGCCAGCTCAGGAACCCTCAAATCACCTCCGGCAACATTTTCCTTCTCGTAAATACTCACCTCATGCCCTCTTTTCCTCAGGTAATAGGACGCGGATAAACCGGCGGGCCCCGACCCAATGACTGCTACCTTTTTTCCTGAGCTGTTCTTAATCTCAGGACTGAATGACTGGTCCTTAGCAAGATCCGTGTCTCCGGCAAATCTTTTTAACAGACAAATTGAAACCGCTCCATCTATACCCTTTCTCCGACAGGCAGATTCACATGGTGCCGGACAAATCCTTCCCAGCACAGCAGGAAGAGCAATATCATTCTTAACAAGCTCAATAGCCTCCGCAAACTGCCCTTCAGCAAGTAAGCGGTTCATGAAAGGGATATCCATATGGGCCGGACAGCTGGTAACGCAAGGAGCCTCGCAATCTCCAACATGCTCACTCAACAAAAGTTCCAGCGCCGTCCTTCTCGCCTGAATAACATCCTCACTCTTAGTCTCCACCCGCATCGCTTCCGTCACCTTCACTCCGCACGATGGCACAAGCTGATCCTTCCCATCAA
>CAYXQX010000543.1:0-3249 GCA_964467485.1 uncultured Porphyromonadaceae bacterium
CGTCAATTATCGGATAATCAACTCGTTTAAGCCAGCAATCAATGCTACTGGAGATTAGTCCGGCAGGATTTCCATCTTCAAAAAGCTTTTGGCAAGCTGGTCCGTATGTACGAAAGGCAACCCGATCATTTTCCCAGGCAAAATCATCAATTCTCTCAGGTACAAAGCGGCAGAAGGTAAGCGCTGATGCTTCAGGCATAGCCGGGTTATCATCAGATACACTTATGGTGAAGTGTTTTGTTTCATCGGCGGCGAAATCAGATTGGAAGATCAGGTAGTCAATTCCAGAAACTGATTTTTCATCTACAAGTTGAGACAGAATCCTATTTCCCGATTCATCCTTAACGCAGATTTCCTCACCGGTGCTATAGGATAAATCAGGTAATTCATTCAATGCAACCTCAATAGTTTCAGAGCTTCGGACCAGCTCCGAATTATTTGTAACAGATACTTTATACCCATTTGAATCCGAATTACAGGAGGCTACAGCGAAACCCAAAATACAAATGGCAACAAAGAGTTTAAGAGATGATTTATGATGCATAATAAATACCTTTTAGATGCAAAGAAAGAATAAAAATAGGGGCCCGAATCATTTAATATTGACAAATTGTATATAAATATCTGCATACTGAATAAAAAAATCAGGATTCTCTCAGATATTTAATAGGGTAAGAGGCATATCACCAAGTCAATATCGAAAACAAATAAGGATAACAGTTATTTAGTTAGTTTTTCAAGCAGGGCTATTTAGCTGTTAATTGGTACTTTATATTATTCCCCTTAAACTCAGTATAAGCATTCTCCACAATGCCATTTCGATGAACTAGTCTTACACCGGAACGTTTTATTTTTAAATCCGAGTTTTCTAATATCGAGAATACAACGCCCCTTCCTTCTAGTTCAAGTGAGATAGAAGAATTGCCTTGTTCAACACTAGTTTCAGTTTCGCCATCAAAAACAAGCATTGGCCAGTTCATGCGCTTTAATCCTTCATGGCCATCAATCTGGTTTTCTACTGTAATAATTCCATCTTGAATATGAATAATTTCGGAGATTGTAATATTCTCTTCTGATTCACCTTCCAGATTGTATACAACTTGAAATCTTACTGAATTTGAATTTTCCTCCAAAATTTTCACTTCTTGAGGTTCCACCTTACTCTCAGCAAGTGAACTCCATGTGTTATCCTGATTTTGCCATGAAAGTCCGGTTGCCAAACTTACCCCATCACCACTGAAGTATGGTGCTGCACCATCAGATGGGCCTAATTGAGGATGTGCCCCCTTAATGTGCATGCGAATTATCCCGGTTGGGTTATACTTTTGATCACCTTTCGTGTCGTATTCCAGGTAGGTGCCATCTGCGTTGGCAAATATTTTATGAAAAGGTTTCAAAATAGGAATTACAAAACCACCAACATCGGCAGGAGCTGGTTTTTCGGTAATTGAATTGTCGGCAAATTGCCAGGCTTGAGCTAGCATTGAACAAGCCAGCATATTGTAGCAGGTATGCACAGAATATGTTTCGTATGCATGCTGAGATTCAATTGGGTAATGATTTTTCACGATGTAACCAGAGCCATCTTCACGTATCCATTGATTAATGGAAGAGAGTGATAACATTGCAGCCCTTTTAAAAACTCCGGCTTCTTTTTTATAACCAAGTTTTTCATATTGAGAGGCATATATTTCGAAGATCACACATTGCTCGGCCTCATTCCAAATATGGTGACTGCTTCTGTAGCCTGTTGGCAACTCACCAAATGGTGATTGCATAAATAATGATGTCCAGGCTCCTTTCCACAGCACTTCTTTTAAAGCTTCGTAGTACTTCCCTTCGTAGTTTTGATATAACATCCCGCTCATGTAGTGTCTGGAGAAAAGATCATATGGTAGAGGGTTTCCGTGTTCGTCATACATACCCAGATCTGTGAAATTAGCTAGCTGCAGACCCAACATCTTCTCAACATAATCCATAGAGGTAAAGTTACTCTTGGCTCTCAAGAACTCACCGGCTGTGTGTACCAGAACCCAATTGTTTCCTTCTGCCTTATTATAGGTGCGATATAGTTCATCAATTTTTATGGAATACAGCATTTCATCCCAGGTCTTCAAACGTTCTTTGCTCACAAAGGGTTTGTAAAGCTCATAGGCAAACATCACAGGCCAGGTGTAAAAATCACCATGATTACCATTAACAGTTGCATTCACCATATCCGACAAGGAAATATCCATGGCTTTCATACCACTCTTCGCAAGTGGGTCATCTTTTTGAATATATTTTGATGCCACTAAAGCCGCAACACTGTGAGCATAGCAAGGGGTGGTATAATACTTCTCAATATTCTCCACAGGATCGATAATTCTACCTTCCTCATCTTGATATTGCATCATTGCATGTGTCTGACCGTCAATTATTTTCAGATAATCATTTTTATCAAGATGAGTTGGCTTATAATTATCAGGTTTGACATTAGTTGAAAGAAAGATGCTGATCTCATTGGATAGGGGATGGACAGAGTCGGGAATCAGATCTGCTGTATTATTTACCTTGCTACATGCGCTAATAAGTATACCAAGTAAGGCAATGATGAGATATTGAATTTTTCCCATGTGTATATTGATTTTAGAAATTCATTTTATATACTTCACTGGCAGCAAGCAGAAATGTACCTGAAACATATTCGTGAGAGTGTTCCTTTTTTAGATTTACAGGCCTGTCTCCAACTCTTTGTCCCCATTGAATTTTCCCTTCATCACTGATCTCATCGCAAACAGATTTCCAGGCTTTTTTAATTACCGGAGTGAACTCACCTTTATCCAGTACGCCACTGTTTACTCCATATGCCAGAGCATAAATGAAAAAGCTTGTTCCGCTTGTTTCTTTCAGCTTAACATATTCAGGATCAACCAGGTTGGGGTACCAAAATCCTTCTTCTGACTGACACTCTTTTAAAGCACCTGCCATACTCTGCAGTACTTGTTCATACCTCTTGTAACTGCCATGATCTTTAGGGAGATATTGCAGGATACGAGCAATTCCAGCTATAGCCCATCCATTACCCCTTGACCATATAACCTTCTTGCCAGCTGCTGTTACTTGATTATTACCTTTCCAGTTGGGATCATTCTGGCGTTCTTCCAGGTTCTCGGGGAAGAAACGCTTGTCGCGGTAAAACAGATTTTCATCTGTATCGTATAATTTCCCATAAACATCCCAAAAGCATGCTTCCATCCATTGCAGATA
>CAYXQX010000544.1:0-3241 GCA_964467485.1 uncultured Porphyromonadaceae bacterium
CCAGGTTCTGTACCTTCGGATTTGATTCTGTTTCTAACATTAACCCATGCGGGAGTGTGGCTCACTCCATAAAGACGTTTGGCTTCTTCAGCGTCAATGATTTCTATTTCCAGATGGGCTCCTAATTCCAAAATAGCTAGCTTGGCTTTCTCATGTATATCCTGAATTTCATCTTTTGTGCCTGCCAAAATTATCTTGCCGTGCTTTTCCCTTATCCTGAGCTTCATTTTTTCGTTAATCCGCTTTTGAACCGCTTTGATCAACTCCTGTTTAGGTGGAATTTGGGAAACAAAAGTAATTTTCCCATCAATGCATATAGTTGGGATATTCTTGACGAAAAGGGATGACATGAAGGTTACTCCGTCCAGGTTTTTGATCGAATGTTCACGCCATTCCACCAATTCTTCAAAATGGGGTGCTATCTCACGAACGGCTTCTACCATATATTGACATGGGGCGCAAGATTCTGAGTCCAGGGTTATTATATCCACTATGACTTTTTCTGTACGTCCGTATTCACCCAGGTCAAGCCGTGGCATTTCTTCGGTAGTTTTGTCAAGTGCCCGAACCACGTCCTGTTGATAAGTATCCTTGACCAGAGTAGAGATCGACTTAATGTTTTCAATAGGGGTTCTCATAGGAAGATCACATCCAGGTGCAAGAATATAACCAATTTCACCCGCAATATCCATGCATTCCATGGCATGTTTCTGACAATCTTCTTCTGATCCCATTAGTAAAACCAGAGTCAGTTGGAGATTACCCCCAAAGCTGATTCCATAACGCTTGCACATGTCCCGTACAAAGTCAAGAGGGATATTCTCGTCTATTGAAACATTATCCGGACCGGTTTTACACATTACCTCAATGTTTTGCTGTGCTTGTCCGCAAACGAAGAATGAGCTCAAACCTCCAGATGTTCTGATATGCTTAAAAACTGAGGTGACAGGTTCATGGATGAACTGTTCAAATTGATCCGGACCTATCTGAGAGGTCATGGGATCCACTACTGCAATCACGTCACATCCAGCTTCAAGATACCAGCTTGCCATCTGTTCGGAAATATTTTTAGTATATGATAATAATTCATAGATATATTCGGGCTTCTCGAACATCATCATGAAAATATCCGTACCAAGCAAATGAAGTGCAAGAGTATATGGACCAGTTATTAATCCGTATAATGCTATATCAGGGTGATTAGATTTCATTTTGGCAGCTGCCTCCATAACAAGAGAAATTCTTCCATTCGACTTCTTAAACTCGGGAAGACCTGAAAGGGGCTTTCCTCCAGCCAATGGATGACTAACCACAGCAGGTGGGTTGTCGGGCGACCATACCAGCTTGCAATCGAGGGCTTCTGCTTCGATCTGGAGATCAAAACATACAGGAATGCCGTCGGGCTGGTATATCTCTATAGCCTTTTTGATCCCATTAACCAGGTTTTCAGCTGACTGAAGATATTCGTCAGCATTATTCCCAATAAGGAAACCACCATGAACGCCTACAAAAGGAACCCAGGGAACCTGGTCAACGGGCTGAGATTTAAAAGCATTTTTTATTCTTTCAATTCCTGTCATGTATATCAGGCCTTTTGTCCGTTAAGATAATCAACTGCGCCTTGTGGATCGGGAGAGTACCAATCAGCACCAACTTTTGTTCTGAAGTCATCGGTTACAGGGGCTCCGCCAACTAATATCTTGGCGTCGGGCTTGCTGTTTTTTATCTCTTTAACAATCGCTTCCATATTAAGCATTGTGGTTGTTAAGAGGCAGGATAAACCAACATAGGCTCCGGGGTGCTCATCCAAACTGGCAAGGAATTTTTCGGCTGATACATCTATACCCAGGTCAATAATTTCCCATCCAGCACCTTCTACAATCATGCCAAGGAGGTTTTTTCCGATATCATGTAGGTCTCCCATTACGGTGCCGATAATAAGTTTTCCCTTATGCTTAACCTGGCCCGATTGAAAGAAAGGCCTAAGATGATTCATTCCCGCAGTCATTGCTTTAGCAGCCATTAAAACCTCAGGAACAAATACTTTGTTATCTCTAAATTTTATGCCGATAACTTTCATCCCTACTACCAGTCCTTCCGCAAGAATTACATCTGCTTGAACTCCTTGTTCAAGAGCTGTTTTTGTAAGTTCATCAGCTCCATCTTGATCCTTTAAATCGGGGGGGAAAGGGGCTTTCTTATTTACTTTACCCCGTTCAACGCAAATTGCAAGCTTTTGTAGAATTTCTTCTTGTGTCATTTCTTAATGGTTTAAGTTAATTGTTCCAGTATTTATGAAAGCATAAAAGTATTACCCGGGATTATATTAATTTTACATAAAGTCGTCTAAGATTATTAATGTTTTACAAAAATCGGAACAATGATTGCTGAGTTAATAAGGGAAAACCGTAGTTACAGAAGGTTTGAAGAAAGTCATAGAATATCTAGTGATTTATTGACAAAACTAATCGATTTAGCCCGCTTATCTCCATCACCCAGAAACCAGCAGGCATTGAAGTTTAAGATTATCTCAACAAAGTCAGATTGTGAAAAAGTTTTTCCTTCTTTGGCTTGGGCTGGGTATCTGAAAGATTGTCCAGGACCAAAGTCAGGTGAGCGTCCCTCAGCCTACATAGTTATTCTTGGTGACACTCGTTTAGGATCAACATTCACTGTAGATATGGGTATTTGTGCTCAGTCGATTTTACTTGGGGCTGTTGAGGAGGATTATGGTGGCTGTATGATTGGGTCGATTAAAAGGGAAGCCCTGCGAAGAGATTTTGAGATTGCTGACAGTCTTGAGATTTTATTGCTTATTGCATTAGGTAAGCCAATTGAAAAGGTTGTTGTCGATACCGTGGAGGATGGAAATATCAAATATTGGCGTGATGAGGATGGAGTTCATCATGTGCCTAAAAGAGATGTGAATGAACTTACTATATAGCAATTCCATAATGTGGAATAATTGTTAACAAGTTAGCAATATGCAGTAAATGAGTGATAAGGATTGAAAAAACCTCAATTTATCAACATTTTTAAGCCAAAAAAATGGATATTTTGACAAAATATTTTGACAGTTGGTGAAAGTCCATTACATTTAGGTGCGCAATGAAAATTGGACTTCATTGAATAGGGGGTCTAAGTATTACAAAAATAATTTTTAAGTCCATGTAATTTGGAATAAAAATCTTCTCTACTCTTCTTATCTGTAAGGTGGTTCTTGATTGTGAGGTTGATAGGT
>CAYXQX010000545.1:0-3235 GCA_964467485.1 uncultured Porphyromonadaceae bacterium
CATTGGTTTCACTGACAATTTGGAATTCCCTTTCATATCCACAATTTTCACATTTCACTCTTATAATGACTCCCATATTTTTATCTCTTTTATGCTAAGGTATAGCACCAATATATTAATGCCTCAGCAAATGAATTTATTTATTCACTTTAATAGTCGCATTATAAATGAGGATTTAGATGTCATTTATTAGACCGTCATCGAAGAATATCGGGATGTTGCCAATCGGAATCCTGTGGCGAGGTATAACTATGATCGGTTGGGTTTTGTTGGGGTGAAGTCATCACTCCTTTGCTATGACCAAACAATTAGGTTATTACCCCCCCCTTTCACCCTACCCTAATGAGAAAAGAGGGGCCTCCTCTGTTGAAAGTGTTGATCCTCCACAATGACGAGATAATAGCTCTAAGGCATCAAAAAGGGTATTAGAATATAAAATATGGATACTACTTTGAGGTGGATAGTTTTTTGGTTTGGAATTACAAAATCAAACTTTAACTTTGAACTATTACTAAGCCGAAATGTGAAAAGTATCCAATAACTTTAAGTACAATTATGTCCAATAGGATTTGACATAAAACACACAAATGCAAAAAACTGAATTTTAATGAAAAGATATGAGTTCTTAATGATAATGGTTGTATCCATATTACTTGGCGCCTTATCGTATTCCTGTACTATCAGTAACAAACCTCAAGGGAATGGGACAAAGGTCATTAAAATTGATACCAAAGATAAAAGTATTGGCAATCCTATTATTATAAGGAAAATAATCGCCCTTGAAACTAACAAAGATTGTTTAGTTGGGTCTATTAAGAATTTAGTCTTTACGAATAATAGGATTATCCTTCTTGATAATTTTAAAAGTAAGGCAATGTTTATTTTCGATGAGAAAGGAAAATTCCTTTTCAAAACAACAAAGGGGAAGGGCCCTGGTGAGATTACAGACCCAATTGCTCTCAATATTGATAAAGGAAACTCAACGATTCTTTTGTATCAGCGTATAGGCCAGAGGTTCTCCCGATTTGATTTCAAAGGAAACTTTATCGAATCTAAGACCCTCGCTGCTAACAACAGAGGATTAAATATCACAAATTTTTTTCACCTAGGATATGACACATTGTTAATATTTCATCCTGACGTTTCAGATTATTCTAAGGATGAACCAAGAAGAACAACTTGTTCTCTATTGACAGAAAGACTATCAAAGGTCGAACAATTCAATATGACATTGAATGGAAATAAGGCAAATTATTATGTCATTAATCCTGTAGCCAAAGACTCTTATCAAGTATTATTTATCATTCCCTGGAGTTATGACATTTATAGCTTATGTGGTACTGACTATAGAATAAAATACACGATTGATTTTGGCAATGCAGCTATACCTTCCCATACACGAGAAGAATTATCCGCAATGGCTCTACATCAGCATATGATCGAGGATGAAAAGATTGGTTGTTTGGTTAGTGTGATGTTGTATGAAAAAGACATACTGGTTATAGATGCCGATCATGGTATAGGTTCCAAAGTTTTTTTACATTCTTTAGCAACTGGCCAGACAATAAATTTAGATAATTACATTCAGAAAGGTTTATTACCAAAATGCAGGGTCATGGGACTAACAGAAAACGGCACTATGTATGCACTGGTTAAACCAGAGGACTTTATTTATTTCAGTCAACAAAATCAAGATTTTAGCGACCTTCAGATTACAATAAACAGTAATCCAATTCTAATTACCTTTCAAATTGATGATATATTTTAGTTTTTTTGGCAAATCGGAAGCCTGTTTCTTTTTACGATGCTAACTTTGTTTAGTTGTGGCGCAATTTATTTTGTTGGATCTCCGAATCATAGTTTTGCAGCAAAGCCACCTGGGTCAATTGGATACATTAAATGTTGGATAATCTGAATTATGAAGGTGATTTTGTAAATTACGCGTTATTGAAAGAAGATGAGTTTCATCAAGAGTTGTGTGAAAATTGTGTGCAAATAAAAAGCCGTCCAAAAGTTTGACCCTCTGAACGGCTTGTCTGCTGTACACTTCATCATGGACTCGACCATGGAACCTCTGATTAACAGTATTGTGGTCCTAGAAGTGTAGCATTATTATTCTACACTATCTCCTAAATCAGTTCATTCAAATGGATTACCCTATAATAGTCATCCAATAGGTTAGATAATTCAACCCTTCCCTCTACAAAGAAGGACAGGTCGGTATTTTTACTGACCTGTTTTTTTGTTTTAGACCCCTCACCTTCAGATAACATTCTAATCATCTTTCTATTAGGATCTTCCAGTGTCCTGTTGTTTCACTTTCCCTGAAAATAACTTGCTTCTTCTTTAATGCACTAATATGCTTCTGGACAGCAGACTCATTTATCCCTAATTTCTCTGACAAGCCTTTCCGTGAAATACCTGGATCCTCTATTATTAGATCAAGAACTTCCTTTTGCCTATTTGTAAGCAAGCCAACTTGACCACCACTTATTGGGAATGCCATTCTTAGAAAGTTATCAGTAAAAGTAAAGCACCTTTTATTGTAGGTCTCAGATCCTTGGCACACCAGATCCTAATTGTTCTACTAAATTAAGATCCTTAAAGACACGCATTAACTCCTTGTTTCTTGGAACCGAATAACCTTCAAAGAACTCTTGTTTGCTTAATCCTTCAGGCAATCCGCCAACAGAGGTGATTTCAATTCTGTCGGAGAACAGCTCAAATTTTGGTGGAACCTCACCAGTAAAATCATTATGAACAAACGCATTGATAATTGCTTCTCTCAGAACTAATGGATCCCATAATCTTTTATCCTCTCTTTCTTTAGAAGTTATCTGTGTGATCGTTCTGTTCTCCAAATCGATTTTGTCTAATACTTGTTTTGCGGCACGAACCAGACAAGAATGGCCATATTCATTATTTTCATGCAAATCGGCCCTAGTGGTACCACTATATTTAGCTACTTTAATGGAGGTGGAATTATTATCAGAAAGAAAATAAGCAACATAATTCAATTCACCTGACTCAGATAATAATTCCAAATTTTTTGCAAAGTGCTCATTAAGATTCAAATCAGCTGCTTCATAATAGATTTTGATCTGCTCAAATGTTAAATCTTGTTTTCTGGAAACAATTTTCCCCAGGGAATTTCTGGTACTCCTAGCAAACAATCAATCAATCATTTTTTGAGGCATAGGATCAGAAGCTGTCCCATTTCTTATAAAACATCCCT
>CAYXQX010000546.1:0-3234 GCA_964467485.1 uncultured Porphyromonadaceae bacterium
GTCCACTTGCCCTTTCGCCTGTCGAATAACCTTAGTTTCCTATCGGGATATAAAGTTGTGAATTCCATCCATTTGCCGCAATATTTGTTTTTCCGATTGAAAATATAACCATCATATTTCCAATCTTTCTTTATTTCCGTTATTGCCACATGCATCTCCTCACTCAAAGCTTCATCTGCATCCATTGAAAGAACATAGTCGTATTTTGCCTCTTTGAGGGCAAAGTTCTTCTGATTTACATAGCCTTCAAAAGCGTGAGAAATAAAACGAACACCATGTGCTTTGCATATTTCCGGTGTTTTATCAGTCGACAATGAATCGACAACAAGAATTTCATCGGCTACATCATTTATGGTATTCAGACATCTCTCAATGTCTTTTTCCTCGTTGAATGCTATAATGACAACTGATAATTTGACCATCAGTATACAGATTTGTTAAACAGAAACGTCGTATTCCCTTAGAGCGTTGTTCAAAGATGTTTTTAAATCTGTTGAAGGTTTTCTCTGACCGATTATAAGGGCACAAGGTACATTGTATTCGCCTGCAGGAAATTTCTTAGGGAAGGAACCGGGGATAACAACACTTCGTGGAGGAATGAAGCCTTTGTATTCTTTTGCTTCTGACCCTGATACATCAATGATTTTTGTTGATCCTGTGATCACCACATTGGCTCCCAGAACAGCCTCTTTACCAACTCTGGCTCCTTCAACCACTATACAGCGTGATCCGATAAAGGCATTGTCTTCAATAATAACCGGTGCTGCTTGTACAGGTTCAAGAACCCCGCCAATCCCAACTCCACCACTAAGATGGACGTGCTTGCCTATCTGGGCGCATGAACCAACTGTTGCCCAAGTATCAACCATAGTTCCTTCCTCAACATAGGCTCCGATATTTACATATGAGGGCATCAGTATAACTCCGCTGGAGATATATGCACCATACCTTGCAACGGCGTGAGGTACAACACGTATTCCGAGCTTATCATAATTAGTTTTTAGAGGGATTTTATCATGGAACTCCATAGGGCCAGCCTCAGAAACTTCCATTTTTCTTGTAGGGAAATATAGAATTACACCTTTTTTAACCCACTCATTAACTATCCACTTATCTCCCACAGGCTCTGCAACCCTTAGCTTGCCTTTATCAAGAAGTTCTATTAACTCTTCAATAGCCGAAACTACGGTAGCACTCTTTAGTAACTCTCTGTCGGCCCAGGCTTCTTCTATTATTTTCCTAAGATCTTCCATGCCCATTTTGTTTAGCTACAAAGATAGTCGGATTAGCTTGATTTTCTTAATTTTGAAGTTCAGTCAAAATCAGGATAAAAAATGGAACTAATTCTGCCTAAGCTTGAGGATATCAAAGAGGCTCATCAACGGATTTCCCCTTTCATACACAGGACCTTGGTGTTGAAATCCGAGCTTATTAATAAATTTATGGGAGCTGAAATATATTTCAAGTGTGAAAACTTCCAGACGGTTGGAGCCTTTAAGTTCAGGGGAGCCACCAATGCTGTGCTACAATTACGCTCTGAGGAAGCTGCCCGGGGTGTGGGGACGCATAGCTCTGGCAATCATGCTGCTGCACTGGCCAAAGCGGCTAGTAGGAATAATATTCCCGCCTATATTGTAATGCCTGATAACAGTCCGGAGGTGAAGAAAAAAGCAGTTGCAGCTTATGGGGCCAGGATCTATTTCTGTGAGCCAACTCTTGAGGCAAGGGAATCGACGATGGAGGCTGTAGTAAAAGAAACAGGGTGTACTTTCATCCATCCATATAACAGGTTTGATATCATTGCCGGACAGGGGACAGCAGCTCTCGAGTTGATGGAGGATGTGCCTGGTCTTGATCTGATTATGGCTCCGGTGGGAGGAGGAGGATTGATCAGTGGCACCTCTATTTGTGCTAAGGGTCTTGATCCAACAATAATGGTATGGGCCGGAGAACCAAACGGGGCTGATGATGCCTATAGGTCAGTGAAAGCTGGTGAAATAATCCCATCAGTTAAACCTGATACAATGGCGGATGGTTTGCTTACTTCCTTAGGTGACCTAACTTATAAAGCGATATGCGAGAATGTTGATGAAATTCGTTTGTGCAGTGAGGAAAATATAGTTAAGGCTATGAGGCTTGTTTGGGAGAGAATGAAGATTATTATTGAACCTTCTTCGGCCGTGCCTTTAGGGGCATTGATGCAAAATCCCGGGGCTTGGGAAGGGAAGAAAATAGGGATAATATTATCCGGAGGTAATGTAGAATTATCTACTCTGCCTTTTTGATCCGTCAATGATGAAGGTAGCCTCGATAGGTCTGTGGTCGGACAATTTAATATTATGATTTTTATATCCTGATGTGGATATACCTAGGTCGTACAGGAGGTAATCAATACGAAGCGGGAGCATAAATTCGCGGTAAGTTGCTCCTAAGCCATTGCCTGATTGCACAAAAGCATCCTCCAGATCTTTAGATATTTTGTTATAAGCGAAACTTACAGGGGTATCGTTAAAGTCGCCTGCCACAATAACCGGATAAGGTGATTTTTTAATCTCTTCATGTAAGCTATCAGCCTGCACTGCACGCTTAACATATGCTGATTTCATGTTTTTAATAATCCCAAGATATTCCGTTTTCTTTTCCCGGGGATTTTTACTTATAATGCTGTCGATCAGGTTTACCTGACTTTGATTCAGGTGGTTAGATTCCAGGTGGTTGTTGAACAAGCGAATAGTATCGTTTCCAATTTTTATATCAGCATAAATATATAGTTGGCTTTCATCCGGTAGATATTTTCCTCCCTTGTTGACAATTGGATATTTTGAAAATATGGCTAACCCCACCTTGCTTTTAAGTCCTTCGTTTATATATTTTGTGTATACGTAAGGAGCGAAATCCAGCTTTCTTTTTATCGACAACATGCCAAAATCGCCAAGGTTTTTGACCATAAATTCCTGAAAACAAATAATATCAGGTTGTTCTTCTGCAACGAAGTCAAGCATTTCATGTCCGCTGTTTTCCTTCCCAGTCCATTTGAAATTGTCGAAAATGCGGACATTATAACTCATTATCCTAAGCCCATCTGAGCCAGTGATTTTTTCAGATCCTGTAGAAAATCGTACAGTTTCCTTTATCGGTATCCATCCTAGTAATAATACTATTATGAGTACTATGGATGTTTTATTTCTTGTGACTAGCAGTAGTATGAGCAAAAATACTGAAACGGTTACTATC
>CAYXQX010000547.1:0-3226 GCA_964467485.1 uncultured Porphyromonadaceae bacterium
TACGGGTTACAGCAAAATCCATAGGCAACTGTCCAAAAGGTCATGCCGGTGAAGGTGGAAAAGCCTGGTTATTCTGCGATGAGATAACGATTTTGTAACCTTGACGAGTCACCTATCCCCCTGACCTCCTTCCCTTAAAAGGTGAAGGGGGTCGGGGGGATAGGTGAAATTCACAAAGCCGGGGATCGGTTCCCCAAGACTTCCTTTATTTCTTCGGATTCATAATAACCTCAACCAGATCAGGCTTAGAGAACATCTTCTTGGCGATTTTCTTTATGTCCTTTTCTGTTATGGAGTTCACCAATGCTTCATATTCATCCATGGATAAGAAATCCTCTTCATACATAAGGCTTGTCCGAATAGCTCCCAGCCAGAATCCATTTTTGTCAAGCTGCTCTTTGCGAACTTTGATTATAGCCTTTTTTACTTCTTCCAAATCCTGAGAATCGGCTCCGTCTTTACTAAGTTTATTCATCTCCTGATGAACAATTTCCAATAATCTGTCTTTTTTCTCCGGGTCTGTATCGAACCTAACAACCATGGTGTATTCCGGTTCAGGTAGACGTCCTAGTGATGCTCCAACGCTTACTCCGTATGATCCCCCTTCTTCTTCACGGATAGTCTCCATATATCTTTTATCCAGGAGCTTACCGATAGCTGAGACACAAAGCTGGTTCTTGCGACTGAATTTCATGTCGCCTGAAAAGCTGGTGAAAATGGTGGTTTTAGCTACTTCCATCTCACGTTCAAAATGAACTCTGGATTCACCATCGGCAGGTCCCATATCATGGTCGACATAAGCTTCGCTGGTGTTTTCAGTACCTATACTTCCAATGTATTTTTTTACCAGGGGAAGATCTCTTTCAATATCAACATTTCCAACCAAAACAAAGGTGAAGTCAGAAGCATTGTGGAACCTTTGTTTATATATCTCCTCAATCTTGTTGAAATTAATGTTTTTTAGAAAATCATCATTTAATGTGATAGTTCTGGGACTGTGATTTGAAGAAACCAATGCAACGGTGTCCTGCATAGCCCGATTATTATCTGCTTTCAGATTACTCATAATGGTTTCCATCTGGTTGACGAAAACCTGATATGCCTTTTTATCGAAACGTGGTGATTCAAACCTCATGTAACAAAGCTGTAATAATGTTTCAATATCCTTGATATTTGAGGAGCCTGATAGTCCTTCGGTCAATTCACTTAAGGAAGGATTCACCATGGCCATTTTACCGCTTAGTTTCTTCTGCAGTTGAATCATGTCGAATTCACCCAGTCCCGATTGTTGAGCGATGGAAGTGGTTATATTGGCTGAGTAAAGGTCTTCATCAGGTAAAAGAGATGTACCACCAAAACTAAAGGCGCTGAATATTATCTCATCATCACTATGTTCAGTGGGCATCATAACTACCTTCGCTCCATTGCCTAGAACAAATCCTTTTGCATCTATACCTGGTAAGGAAAATTCCTCAACTACTTCACTACCTTTTAGTTCATCACTGATGAGAGGCTGTGATCCTACATTGTCTTCGTATTTTTCAATTTTTGAAGATTGTACCTTCGCTATAACTCCTTCAAGTTCTTCTTGTGTTGGAAAAACCATTCCGTCCTTCTCTGGCCCTTGCACAATTAATACCTGGTTATTCTCAGACTGAAGAGTTTTGGCCATTTCATTAACTTCATTCAAGGTGATTGATTTCAATGTTTTCATTGACAATTCATATCTGTCTTTGGGATCAATGACGGGTTCGCCTTGCAGAAAATGATTGCCAAGTTGTGTAGCCCAGGCGTCGTGGGTAATTTCGTTTCTGTTTTGATAGGAATTCTCAACCTGACTTTCTAACTGTAGTTTTACTCTATCAAGTTCGGCTTGTTCAAATCCATCTCTTTTGACTCTTTCAACACCCGTCAATAATTCTTCAAACGACTCTTTCCCTTTGCCCTCTTTTGGTACAGCTTGCAAGGCAAATGCATTAGTTTGTCGTGTCATAGGCATGAAAACGGTCATGGCCATCAGACTGTTACTTTCTGGATTTTGTGAAAGCTCCTGGAATCTGGTATTGATCATTTGAGAGTAAAGCGTTTTGATTATGTCATCACGATTAGTTTTCTCATTCTTGATTTTAGGGGCAGCATTTTTATAGAACAATATTATCGCCATAAACTGAGCCTCAGGATCTGTGGCTTTACAGAATAGTAACTCGTCATTGTCGGGGATAGAGAAATACTCTCTTTCAGGTAAGTTCTCTCTCAACGGTATTGGAGAGAAGAGTTCTTTCACTTTAGCCTCAATCACTTGCACATCTATATCTCCCACAACAACAACGGCTTGTTGATCAGGCCTGTACCATGTTTTGTAATACTCTCTAAGAGTCTCGTACTCAAAGTTATCGATAACATCCAGGTCGCCAATTACATCTCTTATAGCATATTTTGAGTCTTTAAATAGCACCTTGCTTGTTTGACTTTGTAATCTGAACTGGGAATTCCGACGTGTTCTCCATTCTTCATGAATAACGCCACGTTCGGCTTCAATTTCTTCATTTTTCAGAAGAAGATAGCCCGACCAATCGTGTAGTACCAGAAGGCAGGAGTCCAATAGGCCTTCACCGGCATTGATTGGTATATTGCTAAGGTTATAAACGGTTTGATCCTGAGCTGTATATGCATTTATGTCATTACCAAAGCGGACGCCATGCTGTTCCAGGAAATGGATAATTCCTTTACCCTCAAAGTGTTGGGTTCCATTAAAGGACATGTGTTCCAGGAAGTGAGCCAGGCCGTTCTGACTATCGTTTTCAAGGATAGCACCTACATTCTGTACGAAGTAAAAACTAGCTCTTTCCTTAGGCTCTTCATTGTGGAGGATATAGTAATTCATCCCATTTTCCAGAACTCCGTGTTTTACATCAGGATGTAATGGAATAGTTGTTTTTATCTGTGAATTAGCTGAAAACCCTATCAGCAAAACAGATAGTACTAATAATATTTTTGTGATGCTCTTCATTGTTTATCTATTTAAATTTCAGCGCAAAGATAGAAAAACATGATATTATTTTTACTGGTTTTAAACAGAGAGCTGGATTATTATCCTTTTTACTAATTTGCACTGACAAAAGTGAAGCCCCAAGAAAAAAATTATCCAGATTATACTGCATGCAGATTTATACAGTTGCTCTACAGATAAAGAACCTATTAATCCTTCGCAGGATCAGAATATGAT
>CAYXQX010000548.1:0-2929 GCA_964467485.1 uncultured Porphyromonadaceae bacterium
TGCCAAAGCCATTTCCAATTATCGCTTCAGGAGGCATTATGACTCCTGAAGATGCAATTGAGAAAATCGAAGCAGGTGCAGATCTGATTCAGATATATACAGGCTTTATTTATGAGGGCCCTGGCATTATTAGAAAAATACTTCAAAAGCTATAAAATTAAGAGACCGCACCCTTAATGGAACGTTCTATCTTTTAGAATTGAAAAATTTATACATTATTAAGAGGGTACGAGAAAACCAAAAAACTAACAAAAAAGAAGCATAACAAAACCTAACAAAATATGCCAAAAAAAACTCCAATCCTGTCAAATGTATTCAATCGAAAATATTATAATTACGAATTCTTACATATATAACAATAGTATAATGACATTAGTTTAGATAACTTCATACGTAAATATAATTATATATGCGATAATTCACATTTTCAATTGTTTACATACCTACAACTTAACATTCTTTTAACAATGGGCTAAGTTAGCTTGGGCAGAAACAATCAAAAAAGATGAGCAAAAACATGAAATTTATTGAAGCCGAAGAAATCCTGAAGAATTTCGTCAAGGAAGAGAGCCTTATCAGGCATTGCTATAGTGTATCAATTGTAATGAGATCCTACGCTGAGCATCTTGGCGAAGACTCGGAAATTTGGGCAGTTACAGGCTTATTACACGATGCCGATTATGAAAAATATCCCGACAAGCATCCAAACATTATTGTTAATCTACTTGAAGAGAGGGGAGAGGGTTTAATAGCACATGCAATATCAGCCCATTATACTAAATGGGGAAAGACCTATGATAGTCTTCTTGATAAATATCTTCTGGCAGTTGACGAATTAACCGGCTTTATTATTGCTGCTAGTTTGATGAGACCAACAGGGTTGGATGGAATGAAACCAAAATCCGTAAAGAAAAAACTCAAAACCAAGGGATTTGCTGCTGGTGTGGACAGAGATGAAATATACAAATCAATGGAAATTGCTAATCTCGATCTAGACTCTCACATTAGCTTTATCATTTCTGTTCTTCAAGCCAATATCGATCAACTAAATCTCTAAATTCAGACTGTTAACAAATTTTAAGGATTTTTACTTTTTTTTAGAGCGGTCGTATACTTCAGCTTGATAATTTTGACGTGTGAAGTTTAGCCAAATCTTTTTTAAAGTACTAATTGCCGTTATGGCAATGGTACTATGTACTTTTCAGGCTTGTCGGGAGATTGAGAAGCCCAACAAACTGGTCGATGATGGTGTGTTCCAGAAGATTGACAATTACTTGGATCAGGAGGGCCAAAATGGATTTTCGGGAATAATTAATATTAAAATAAAGGATAAGCCTTTATATACCCGTGCATTTGGTTACGCTAACAGAGAAGAAAAAGTTCAAATTAACGCTAGTACGGTATTTGATATAGGCTCTTTAACTAAACAATTCACAGCAGCCGCAATCTTAAAATTGGAAATGGAAGAGCAATTAAGGGTTGAGGATAGTCTTATAAAATTTTTCCCTGATATTCCTTCAGATAAAAGCTCGATAACTCTACATCAACTGCTTACTCATACATCAGGATTAAAAAAATCGATCGGATATGACTATGCAAGAAGCAGTAAAAGTGAATTTCTTGAACAACTTTTCAAAAGTAAACTTGATGCTATTCCAGGAACCAGGTACAAATACTCCCATGCAGCCTACAGCCTATTAGGTGCTGTTATTGAATCAGTTTCCGGATCAACTTACGAAGAGTATCTCAAAGAGAAGCTTCTGGATCCTGCTGGTATAAGGAATACAGGCTATGTTCTCCCACGATGGGAAGAAAAGCAAATAGCTCATGGTTACCGTAAATGCAAAGACTGGGGCAAACCTATGGATCTGCCATGGTCATCTGATGGGCCATATTGGAATCTCAAAGCTAATGCTGGCCTAATTAGTTCATCTGAAGATCTGTTGAAATGGATGGAGGCTATTGAGGGACCAGAAATTTTTTCTGAAGAGGCCAGAGAAAAGTTTTTTTACCCTCATGTTAGGGAAGGAGAGGCGGCTGGTTCTTTTTACGGTTATGGATGGGTAATTGCTAAATCTACTCGTAATACTGATGTTATTGCCCATGATGGCAATAATAGAAGGTTTTATACCGACCTATACCGATATAGAAGTGAGGATGTAACAATTATTCTCCAATCAAATCTTGACAAACCGGGACATAAAAACATCACCTTTGAACTTGCTAGAATCATTTTTTGGGAAGACTACGAGCCTCAGGTACAAGGATCCATTCAGGTATGTATGGACTCCCTGCCTCATAATCAGATTGGCAAAGTGAGTGGCGATCTTTTTTCTATGCTGGAAGCTAAACAGCCACTTAGTGATACATCCATTGTAGATGAATTTTTCTCGGAATATCTTAAAAACAGGCACAGTAAGGAACACATCCTGGATGTATTAAATGGTCTTAGGGTCAAACTGGTGCAGCCTAAAATAAGAAAGGTTATTGTTACTGATTACTTGAATATGGAAATCAGTCTGAGATGTTCAGAAGGAGAAGAAAGTAAAAACTTATTTGTCAAGTTAATATTCGATGAAGAAGACTTGAAGATAAGAACGTTGATGTATGATAGAAGACCATATTAGGGTAACAATTCTCTGCCAATTCCCTGTTCAAGACTAATAAAAGTTTCAGTACTGGAAATTCCCGGGATTTTCTGAATACTATCGCTAAGTACCTCCATTAAATGCTGATTATTCTTACAATAGATTTTTAAGAATATTGCATAATTTCCAGTAGTATAATGACACTCAACAACTTCAGGAATCTTCTTTAACTCGTTTATGGCGCTGTTATACATTCTGGCCTTTTCAAGAAAAACTCCTATAAACGCACATGTTGTGTAACCCATATTCCGGGGTGAAAGCTTTATCCCGGAACCAGAAAT
>CAYXQX010000548.1:2939-3219 GCA_964467485.1 uncultured Porphyromonadaceae bacterium
ATTCCTGCTTTTTCCAGTCTTGCAACCCTTTGGTGGATTGCAGCCCCTGACATACCGCATTGTCTGGCTATCTCCTGATATGAGGTACGAGCGTTTTCAGATAGCAAAAGCAAAATCTTTCTATCTGTGCCGTCAACATGATGTGTTTTAGTCATATACTCCTGTAATTTGATTACCTAAGATCAACTAATGTAAGTCTATAATACCTTTAAAGCTACTTTTTAGCGCTTGTTTTCAACTATCCTTAGTCAAAAATGTTTAACTTGTTAGGTGATAATAA
>CAYXQX010000549.1:0-260 GCA_964467485.1 uncultured Porphyromonadaceae bacterium
TTGCCAGCTCCCAAGCCGACGCAAAAACCATTTTTGTGATACGGGTCATATTAATGTAATCCAGTTTTTCCCAAGTGTCTGTAGGTCTGTGGTAATCCTCATGAGTACCACAATAGAAATACATTACCGGTATGCCTTTATCCTCGAAACTAGCGTGATCCGATCCGCCGCTAGAGAATCCACTATTAGAAGGGTATTTCAATACGGTTAGAATTTCTCCGTCTACAATTTTGGTTGTAGTTCCATCATTCCAATTTAAT
>CAYXQX010000549.1:270-3195 GCA_964467485.1 uncultured Porphyromonadaceae bacterium
TCTACAATGTTTGCAGAATTTTGCGCATAATTATCCAATACTGAGCCAGGTTCATCGGATATATAAAGGTATACATATGCTTCCTGGCTCTCTTCGTAACCATCCTGACGGCCAATCATATCCATGTTTATTGCAGCCTTTGTGTTCTCAAGTGGAACCAAGGGATTGGAGGTGTAAAAGCGGCTGCCCAGCAAACCTTTTTCCTCTCCTGATACAGGCATAAAAATTATACTTCTTTTAGGATAATAACCTTCACTGGCGGCTTCAATAAATGCTTCAGCGATTTCTATAACAGCTGCAGTTCCTGAAGCATTATCATCTGCTCCGTTGTATATTTTATTCTCACGCTGTCCAAGATGATCATAGTGAGCTGTTATAATTATATATTCTTCCGGCTTCTCTGATCCCTTTAGCATGCCTACCACATTCTCACTAATAACTTTATTGGATCCCTTTTCAGAAATCAAACGGATCTTTGTGTTAAGGTTGATTGCTTTACCTTTATTCAATTTTTTTCTATACTTGGCCCAGTCAGTAGGGTCAATATTAAATAGTCTACAAGCAGATACTTCTGACAAGCTCACTAAACCGCTTGGGTTATTTTTCACACTACCTGTTCCTGGCAAGAAGAACTGATTATTATTACTGAATTGCTTGTCGAGTCTTATCAGATTATCAATTTTACTCTGATCAGGGTCTATCATGATTGCTCCAACTGCTCCTTTATCAATGGCTATTCTGGCCTTATCATATCCAAGTATTGAGTATTCAGGAATGAATGTATTTGTGGTGATAAACCTCCCATTTTTGTCCATTGGCTCGCCGTTAATAAAAGCTACCACCTTCGACTTTACATCAAGATTATTATAATCTGAATAGAGTTCAGTATCAGCGCCATATCCGGCAAAAACAACATCCATTGCAGTATCGCACTCAGGCCACATACCGGTAATATGGAAATCATCACCGATCTTCAGTGTGTCTGAATCTTTAATAATGAGGAAATTATCCCAACCACTTTTGTATAATTCAAACTTCTGGAAGAAGGGGCTATCATTGTTTTTCGGGCCTGTTAGCTCGAGGTCTTTGAATAGATTAATAATATATTCAGCCGCCATTTTTTCTCCTTCACGACCGGTTTCTCTGCCCATGAATTCATCGGAGGATAATGTCTTTACATGTTGTTTGAGTTCACCACTTGTTATGCTAGTACTGAATTTCCTTACGGGAATGTCCTGGGCTGAAAGTGAGATAATGGAGCAAAGGAGAACTGACAAAACTGATATGATTTTCATACTATAAATCCTTGTTACTAAATAATAAGGTGAAATTAATAAATCATAGTAAAAAAAGTATGAAAAAATTTATGACAATAAAAAAGCAGGTAAAAATACCTGCTTTTGAAGATGTTAGAGATTTTCTACATCACTAATTTTTTTTCAATTTCAACGATATAAACACGGAATCGTTTGTCTGTTTCGTAAAGGTTGCCTACTGTTTTGCAAGCGTGCAGGACAGTTGCATGGTCTTTTCCTCCTATTTGAGAGCCGATTGTGGCCAGAGAGGATTTTGTAAGGTTCTTGGAAAAATACATAGCTATTTGCCTGGCCTGTACAATTTCTCTTTTCCTGGTTTTGGAATGCATCATCTCAAGGGGGATGCTGAAGTAATCGGAGACAATTTTCTGTATATAATCTATAGAAACTTCCCTTGCAGTACTTTTCACCAGTTTGTCAACCATCTCTCTAACAAGGCTGATTGTTATCTCTTTTTTGTTAAGAGTTGATTGAGCAAGAAGGGAAACCAGAGCTCCTTCCAATTCACGTACGTTATTTGTTACCTGGGATGCAATATATTCCAGTACTTCATCATCCATACTGATTCCGTCGTTATAGACCTTCATTTTCAAGATCTTAACACGGGTCTCAAAATTCGGTACCTGTAAGTCGGCAGACAAGCCCCATTTGAATCTTGAAAGGAGTCGCTGCTCCATTCCTTTTAGTTCTACCGGAGCTTTATCGGATGTTAGAATCAATTGTTTGCCAGACTGGTGCAGGTGGTTGAATATGTGAAAGAAAGTATCTTGGGTTTTTTCTTTGCCGGCAAATTCCTGAACATCATCAATTATCAGAACGTCAATCATTTGGTAAAAATGCAGGAAATCGTTTCGATTATTATTCCTGATCGCTTCAACAAATTGGGTTTGAAACTTATTGGCATTTACGTACAATACAATTTTGTCGGGGTATTTTTCTTTAACCTCTATACCAATGGCCTGAGCCAAGTGGGTTTTTCCAAGGCCGGAACCTCCATAAATCAGTAGAGGATTAAAAGCTGTTCCCCCCGGATTCTGAGCTACTGCAAAACCAGCTGATCTTGCCAGTCGATTACATTCACCTTCTACGTAATTCTGAAATGAATTTTCGGGTTTTAACTGAGGATCAACCTGCAACTTTTTTATGCCCGGAATAATAAATGGATTTTTGATTATCCTCTCTTCTTCATCAAAGGGTAGGGACAAGGGTCTGTTTTTTAAGCCCGTTTTAGCTTTTGTTGGAAATTTCACGGTGTAGGGCTTGCTATCAGTGAATCCGTTATTTTCCATAACGACACTGTATTCCAGTTTTGCTCCTTCGCCAAGTTCTTTCCTTATGGTTTTGCTTAAAATTCCAATGTATTGTTCCTCAAGGTATTCATAGAAGAATGGCGAGGGAACCTGAATGGTAAGGATAGTACCATCAATTTTTACTGGAATTATGGGCTCAAACCAGGTTCTGAAACTCATTGTTGTTACGTTGTCTTTGATGATTGCAAGACAACGACTCCATACATCAACATGGTTCGACTTCATTTATATTGATAATTAATATGTTATATATTGGAAATAGGTTATGCAAGTTGGTGAAAAAAAATATTAAAAAAAAA
>CAYXQX010000550.1:0-2430 GCA_964467485.1 uncultured Porphyromonadaceae bacterium
TGATTCAGTTTGCATTAGATTATTTGGAAAACTAATTGTTGCCGGAGTATCTGGCACTCAAAATGTATGTACACGGTTTAGGTCGAGGTAGGGTATAGCGGGATAAGTAAGAAAGATCAATATTGTCCGGTTTACCCGGACAATATTGACTTATTCTTAATCTAACTATTCGTAACGTAATGCTTTAACGGGATTCATCGTGGCAGTCCTCAAGCTCTTCCAGATGACCGTTAAAAAAACAATAACAAACGCGCATAAACCGGCCAGAACAAACAACCACCATGATATCTCTGTTTTGTATGCAAAATTCTGAAGCCATTGATGTAATGCAAACCAGATTACTGGAACTGAAATTATAAATGCTATAGATAGCAGAATGATAAATTCTCTATTTATCAGGAAGAATATTTCTGATACTTTTGCTCCGTTTACTTTGCGTATCCCGATTTCCTTTGTTCTGGCTGCATTGGCCATCAGAACCAATCCAAAAAGTGACAGGCATGTTATTATTATTGCTATCAGACTGAATAGGATGAAGCATCTGAAGAGCTGGATATAGTTTTTGTATTGTAGTTTGAAATAATTGTCAAGGAAATAATATTCGAAGTACTGATCTTTAAACGAGGAGCGAAACTCAGAAGTGACTTTCTCCACGATACCCATAACATCAGCATTACTAATCCTTATAAAAATGTAGTAGCCTAACTGATCACAATTAAAAATCGTCGGATTTATTTCCTGATCAAGGGAATTCTGAAAGTACCCATCAATTATGCCAACTATCTCCCCCATATCCTGCTTCGTGTCATTATCATAAAGGGTTTGCCCAATAATGTTTTCAAGCTTATCCTCGCCGAATGCGAGGGCAGCTTCCTTGTTAAGAATAAGATGTTTAGGGCCACCTTCCCAGTTTGTTTCATCCTTAAAAAAATGTCTTCCGGCAAGAAGTTTGACATTAAAGAAGTTTAAAAAATTGGGAGCTACGCTAGTCTGGAAAAACTGGTGCCCCTGATCCTCTTTACCTTTAAGGGAAAAACCTCCTTTTACCCATGTGTTCTTCTCGCCTGGAATAATTGTTGAAAATGTTATGTCACTTATTCCCGGGTATTTGAGAAGAGCCTCCTGAAATATTTTCTGGCTATTATTAAATTCTCGGGAAGTTGGCCGTTTTACAACAATAGTCTGATCAATATTCATTGTAAAAGCCTCTTTCTCCATATAATTGATCTGTTTTATGACACCCATAGTACAGCCAATCAGTACTATAGCAACTATAAACTGTCCAGTAAGAAGGAATCTTCTTGATTGTTTCCGGGTGGTAAGATTAATGTCTCTATTAATAAACAATACAGGTGTTGCATTATAGATTTTCAGTCCGAGGAATAGACCTACCAAAAAGCTAATTATCAGTATGATTAAAGAAGGAAGCAACCAGATTCTTATGTGGAAGATTGGCGGAAGAGTGAATTCCAGACTAAGAAGATCCTTTAAAAAAGGGAAGAGTTGAAATAATAAAATAAAAGCAATCACCAGACTTATTAATCCAGTTAATAGGGTTTCAGTAATTATCTCAGAAATAATTTTTCGTCCATAAGCCCCGTTTATTATCCTGATCCCAATTCCGCCTATTCTCTTTCCGGTTATTGTTGAATAGAGATTGAAATAATTAAAGCCAGCGCATAATAGAATCATTAAAACAATGACTGCCAGAATTGAGAGATACTTACTATTTCCGTTCTTCTCAAATTCAAAACGATAGTTAGAATTCAGATGAATATCTGTCACCGGTTGGAGGTGAAACTCAATAGGGTAGTCTATAGCAACATCTCTTGTTATAAAATTTTCTTTCGCCAATTGAGTTACGCTTTCAGAAATTTCATCAGAATTGCTTCCTTTTCTGAGAAGGAAGTATGTATTTGTATTGTTGCAACCGTAACAATATGAGTTATTTGTAATAGTCGAAAATGATACAACCATATCAAACTTAAGATGTGAATTCGCAGGTACATCTTTTATTACACCCTGCACTGTCAAAGCCTTTTCCGAAGGGTTCGCTGAAATGATTGTTCTCCCTATCGGATTTTCATCTCCAAAATATTTTCTGGCTGTAGATTCAGATATTACAACAACATCAGGCTGTCTTAGGAATTCTGTTTTGCTTCCCAAAAGCACTTTATGGGAAAACATGTCGAAGAAAGAGCTATCTGCATAGAGAGATCTCTCTTCCTTAATAAGCTCATCACCCGACTGGATGAAAAGAGTTTCTTTTTTTACCCTGCAGAAATTCTCAATCTCCGGAATTTTACTTGCAGCTATCTCTCCAATATAGTAGTTATTTCCAACGCTTTTATCTAGTCCGGTTTGGTAATATCGATAGAAAACAAGTCTTTGAAGACGATCACTATTATCGAAAAATTTATCATAACTTTT
>CAYXQX010000550.1:2440-3166 GCA_964467485.1 uncultured Porphyromonadaceae bacterium
CGAACCAGATATATTGGTAGATAAATATTACTGCCATCAGTCCAAAGGCAAGACCAAGAATATTTATTACACTTAATAGCTTGTTTTTAGCAATACCCCTGTAGGCTAGTTTAAGGTTATGGATTATCATTTTGTTTGAATGTGAAATTTGCCGGTATAACGATTCTCTTGTCTTTATTCTAAGACGTCGGAATTATTAGACTGCTACACATCAGGATATTTTGCTCAATACTTATTTGTAAGCAGAAGGCGAAACGCCGTAAAATTGTTTAAATGCCTGGCTAAATCGGTTGGTGTCTTCATAACCAACCATTAAGGCGACTTCGTTGACCCGATATTTTTTATTCCTGATCAGTTCTGCAGCTTTAGACATTCTGGTGTGTCTTATTAATTCTATAGGTGGTTTACCTGTTAGGGCAGAGAATTTACGCAATAATGTTCTTCTGTGGATACTCAAATTTTCCGCAAGGGATTCTACTGTGAAATCGCTGTTGTCAATGTTTTCATTTATTATTGACGTGCAATCTTTAAGGAATTTCTTATCAAATTCAGAATATATAGTGCTTGTTCGTTCAATATCTGTGAAGCTAAATTGTTTACGGTGATTTTCTCTGGTAACAATTATGTTGTTCACCTTTTTAACTAAAAGTTCAGTTTCAAAAGGTTTAACCAGATAATCATCTGCGCCACAGTCATAACCATCAATAATGCTGTCAGCCGCTCCTT
>CAYXQX010000551.1:0-2013 GCA_964467485.1 uncultured Porphyromonadaceae bacterium
CTGCCTTCTGATGATCCTCCCCGGGAAGGATACTCTTCTGAAGCAAGAACCCAGGCGAGCAGAGAAACAGCAGTTCGTATGGCTCAATATCTTGATATGGCTACAATAGGAGTCGGTAAAGGAGGTGTCTTTACTTTTGGTCACGGTGGTCCGGGTGAAATACAGCCAGTTGTTATCGAAAGAACAAACGATTATAAAATTCTTAAGTATGAAGGAGGGCATAAACGCAAGGTTAATTTTAATCCTTTATCAATAAGCTATTTTGATTTTCCGGTAACAGAAGAAAATGATCTTAAAAAACTGATCCTTCCTGCCATGAAGAATCCCGATAGGTTTATTGATGTAGAAATGGATAGTGAATTTTTTAAAGAATCAGGTTTTGTACCAACCGCTTCAATCCAGGGATTTTTCTCAGGAGTTCATAATTCATTCATGAGCTTTGAGGATACCGCAATAAATCTTTTGCTTAATCCTGAATTTATGAAACGACTTATTAAGAGACTTGCACAAATGAGTCTTGATGCTGTGGGGATGTTTCTGGATAGGGGTGTTGAAATTATTGATGTTTGCGACGATCTTGGTACCCCTGATGGACTCCTGTTGTCTCCGGAAACTTTCAGAGAGTTTTTCTTACCCTGGTATGAGGAGCTTGTCCGGATTGTCCATCAAAAAGGAGGATATGTGCATCTTCATTCCCACGGAAATATAGCACGGATACTTCCTGATTTGGTTTCAACTGGAATAGATATCTTAAATCCATTGGATTGGAACGAAAATCCAAATTTGCTCGATATTATGAAAAAGCACGGCAAGGATATAATTATATGCGGCGGCAGTGTTGGCGATTTCTATAAACGCAGTCTTGAAGAGAAGGAATTCATTGTAAATAGAGCCTGTGCTTTAGGAAAAATAGCTGAAAAAGGATATATCTTTGGAGGAGCTACCGTCATGGAGTGCAATTCTCATGAAGAATGGAATGTATTGCAAGCAATCATTGCAAAAGCCAGAAAAGAGCAATTGTGATTGATGGTTTGATAAAAAAGGAAGAGACTCAATACAAGCAGGTTTGAGCAGAAATCATCAGTTATCCGAATACTCATCAGAACATAAAACCACTGGAATTTAACAGGACATTTCAACCTTCAGAATTAATGGAAGATGAAAATTTATTAATCAAAACACAGGAGTTAGTTCATTAATTAGAAAATAAAGCTTTTGAAATAGACGCGTTGATGGAGTTCACAAAACAGTTGATAAAATCCAATAGTAAATAAAAAAAATAGAATAAGGTATAAAATGGCAAAATTAAAATTTTTTGATTGCAATTGTTCGGTTGGAAGAGTAACTCATCCCCATCTTTATGATATTCCGGATGTCAAAGGTTTGTTAGAGGAAATGGAGACCGCCGGAATAGAAGAGGCGCTTGTGTATCATACGCTCGCCCGTGATGGGTATCCTCCTGATGGAAATTCCATGTTGATGGATGAAATAAAAGGCTTTAAGGAACTGCATCCTGCCTGGGTTGTGATGCCTCATCACACCGGGGAAATGCCGCGCCCGGAAAATTTATTGCCTGAGATGAAGCAAAATAATGTCAAGGCAGTTAGAGTATATCCCAAACTAAATTTTCATAGTTTCTCAATTTCAGAATGGTGCGCTGGAGAGCTGCTCAATGCGTTAGAGGAGAAACGCATCCCGCTTATTCTTGATCTGGATACGGTAAGCTGGGATGAAGTTAATACAATACTAAAAAATCACCAACAACTGCCTGTAATTACTGCAACCTGTACTTATCGAAATAATCGTTACATTTATCCATTGCTTGAAAAGTATGATAATTTATTTATTGAATTGTCACGGTTTATGGGAGCTGGCGCCATTGAGGATATTGTAAAACGATTTGGTTCCCGCCCGCTTCTTTTTGGCACCAATATGCCTCAATATACAGGAACAGCCGCGCTATCCCTGCTTACTTATGCAGACATAAATGAAAAAGATAAACAATCCATTGCA
>CAYXQX010000551.1:2023-3160 GCA_964467485.1 uncultured Porphyromonadaceae bacterium
CGTAATCTTTTGAAGGAGGTGTGGAAATGACAGAATATTTTGAGCGCATACATGAAGGTCTCCCAATAACAGATGTTGAAATTATTGATTTGCATGCTCATCTTGGCCCCGAACGCGTTATGCACGTACCGGCAAATGATCCAGGTAGCATGGTAAAGACGATGGATCTTTGTGGTATAAATAAAACAGTTGTTTCTACTACTTCTGGTATAAACGTTGATATTGTTCTTGGTAATAATTTGATGCTTAAAGCGATTCGTGCTCATCGAGGTAGAATTTATGGCGCTTGTTTTGTAAATGGTCATTATCCAGAACTTTCACTGGATGAACTTCAGCGCTGTTTTGCTGAAGATAAAGATGTGATAATGATTAAAATTCATCCCTACTCTACTTCCTGCAATATGAAAGATAAGCGGATGAAAAAGATTTATGAATATGCTTCTGACCGCAAACTTGTGGTTCTTGTTCACACCTGGCTGGATGGTGACCAATATGGAAACCTGGATATATTTGCAGATGTCGTTAAAGATTATCCTGATATAAAATGGATTATGGGACATTCCGGAGGTCCCTATGGAAGTTACCATGCGGTAAAGCTAACTCAGGAAGTGGAAAATATTTTCCTGGATACAGCCGTTTCAATGTGTCCAGCGCGGCAGATAGAATATTTTGTTGCCGAAGTTGGATCAGAAAGAATTATTTTTGGAACAGACAATCCATTTTTAGATCCAAGACCGCAAATAGGCAGAGTAGGGCTGGCTGATATTTCTCATCAGGATAGAGTAAATATATTCAGCGCAAATGCGCGGAGATTAATTGATTTCTAAGTTTTGGTCTAATACTTCAGTAATTGGATATGGGAAGATGGAGTCCACTTAAAAAACCGATTAACATCAATAAAACTATCTCTCAAAGTGGGCTCCATCTTGAATATTACCAATAACTGAGGCATTACGTTTTGGTATTAAAAAATGTTGACATTCTCTTTGTAATTTAGTATAAATGACTTTGTTTAAAAAGTACCCTACCGAAGCTTTTATAAAACAGAAATATCAATATATAGTATTAACAATAAAGTCTTTGTTTTTTTTGCAAAAGAATTTTAACTGGGAATATTTGAGCTATCCAGGTATAAGT
>CAYXQX010000552.1:0-3155 GCA_964467485.1 uncultured Porphyromonadaceae bacterium
TACTCTATTTGCAATCTTCCCATCATGGTTAAGCAACTTACCAAAGTCGGGCGGATGGCTAAATTCTGTTAAGGTTGTACTTGGATTCCTGGAACTTGCATTAGGTCTTAAATTCCTTAGCATTGCAGACATGACCTACCATTGGGGAATCCTGGATCGTGAAGTTTATCTGGCTTTTTGGATAGTGATATTCGCACTTTTGGGATTCTATCTTTTAGGTAAGTTGAAATTCAAACATGATTCACCTGTTTCACATGTTAGCGTGCCTCGCCTGATGTTTAGTATTATAACTTTCACCTTTGTTATCTATATGATCCCTGGCATGTTTGGCGCTCCTCTTAAAGCTTTATCAGGATACTTACCACCAATGCAAACTCATGACTTTGATTTAAATCAGATACTCAGGGAAAACAGCTTAAATAATACTGTATCCTATGAATCCGAGGTATCTTCGATATGTGATAAGCCAAAATACTCCGACCAACTTCACCTGCCACATGGGCTGAATGGTTATTTTGATTATGAGCAAGGACTTGCTTGCGCCAGAAGCCAGGAGAAACCTGTATTCCTCGACTTTACAGGTCACGGCTGTGTAAATTGCAGACAAATGGAGGATAAAGTATGGGGTGATCCAAGAGTATTGAAGAAACTTAGGGAAGAATTTGTTATTATTGCACTTTACGTAGATGATAAAAATATCAAACTCGAAGAATCTGAGTGGGTAATTTCAAGTTTTGATGGTAAGGTAAAAAAAACACTTGGAAAGAAATATCAGGATTTCCAGATAACCCGATTTAATCAGAATTCGCAACCATTATATGTGCTGCTGGATCCAAGCGGTGAGCAGCTGGTTCCAGCTCGATCCTACAATCTCGACATTGATGAATTTATTGAATTTCTTGATTCAGGAATAAAAGTTTACAAAAGCCAGAATATTAAGATCCCCGGATTTTAGGATTCTGTCTTAACTACTGCATCGCCAGGTTCTTCCAAAGGTCGGTAATATGATGAGGGACTTGGAATAAGGGGACCGACTCTGAGGCTATTCCAAATATTATCCACATAATCGATAGTGGCCTTATCCATTAATACAGGATTGGGCCACTTCCTTTCAAATCCGTCAAAATTTTTTGTTTTTCTGGTTGCATCAATAAATAATCTCCCCCTACCTGTTCTTTTAGGATCGGCCTTCACCCAGACATCTCTTTGTGGATCAACATGGTTACCAACAATCCAAACCAATTGGTGTAAATCCTTATCATTTACAGTATGATCCACAAAAACCCAAAATGGTATATATTCATTATCAAGCTGAACAAGAAGTTCTTCGACAATTTCTCTGCAATGATTTTTCCTGCTCTTTTTAAATGTTATAATCACAATTGGGATTGAATCCGTAATTAATTCAGAATTGACGCTCTTAATCTCTGGAAAGTTACTTCTTAAAGCAGCCATTTTTTCCAAGATATCCTCTCTACTAGCAAAATCCTCTTCCCTATCAGGACCTGTAGCATCAAATCCCAGTTTTCCTCCAAAGGCAAATACATCGGCAGAATGATCAAGAACATCTAAAGGTCCATCAGCAAAAAACAGATTTTTTTCTGGATCTACCTTTCGGCAAACAGTTTTTATCAGACTTGAATAATTTCTGATATCAGTATCTGCCCCACTAACCACCGCGAATTTATTAAACATCATTTGCCCGGCTCCCCATATGGAATTAAGCACCTTCTTACCCTGCCCTGGATAATCATGATTTATTGAAAATAATGCCAGGTTGTGAGCTACACCAGCCTCCGGCATATGCATATCCAATAATTCGGGAATCATTGATATTTTTAATGGAGGGAGAAATAGTTTCTCAGTAGCAAGAGCAATCCAAGCATCTTCTTGGGGAGGAATCCCGACTATAGTTGCAGGATAAACAGCATTTTTTCTATGAGTTACACATGTCACATGGAAACGAGGATAGTAATCAGCTAAAGAATAGAACCCTGTATGGTCGCCAAATGGTCCCTCATCAACAAGGTCCTCATCAGGATCGACGTATCCTTCAATTATAATATCTGCATCTTCCGGAACCCAAATATCCTGTGTAAGACATTTAACAAGATTAACTCTCTTTTGCCGGATATATCCAGCAAGCAAATACTCATCAATCCCATCGGGAAGAGGAGCTGTTGCGCTGTAGGTATAAACAGGATCACCACCCAAAGCTACCGCAACCGGCATTATCATACCTTTGGATTTATAACCCTTATAGTGCCTGGCCCCAGTTTTATGCATATGCCAATGCATTCCGGTAGTAGTGGAATCCATGACCTGCATTCTATACATCCCCAGGTTCCTGCTACCATTTTCAGGATCAATAGTATGGACGAGTGGAAGGGTTATGAAAGGTCCTCCATCATGTGGCCAGCAGGTTAAAATAGGAAGTTTTGATAAATCTGGGTTTTCCATAAGTACTTCCTGGCAAACCCCTCTCTTCTTAAGTTTTTTTGGCATCCAGGAGCCCAAGCGCCTTAATTGTGGTAACAAGCCGATTTTACCAAGGAGGCCTGAAGGGGACTTGATAAATCCTTTGGCAATTTGGCTCAACATTTGGGCAAGTTCATCTGGATTTTTTCCGCCAAAGGCAATTTCTATCCTCCTCAGAGAACCAAGGCTATTAATTAATATAGGAAAATCTGTCCCTGTTTTTGTGAACAACAAAGCTTTACCACCATTTTTCTGTTTTGAAATTCTATCAGTAATTTCACATACCTGAAGTTTTGGATTTACAGAAACATCAATTTCAATCAACTCTCCATTTTTTCTCAGCTGATCAATAAAAACACGTGAACCAGAACGAGCCATAATTAGTAAGTATTTTAAAAGAAAGATCTTAGTACATGACAAAAATTAATAATAGACTGATAATCAATTTTATATGCTAATAACCTGATAATAACTAACGAAAATAACGTGACTTAATAGCCTAACATTCTGTTTCTTAGGTGATATGCTACTACATGTAACTCTAAGATACATGAACACCAGGATTGAGATTAAAAATAGCGTTTTATTTACGACATTATCAGAAGTTTTCGGCAATAAAATGAATATAGCCCGAATAAAGTTCTTTGGCTTATTTATTTGTACTCTTTGCCAGGTTC
>CAYXQX010000553.1:0-3148 GCA_964467485.1 uncultured Porphyromonadaceae bacterium
TGCTCTTGATGGCCCAAAAATGAAAACCGGATTATGCCTTATCCTGGGAGCTGAAAACAGCAAACTGCCCTATGTGCTGGCCGATTATTCAAGACATGATATAGTGATTCTGGATAAATCAGAAAACAAAATTGATAAAATCAGGAAAACACTGAAGGAGAAATACTTGTATGGGAAACCAATATCTGCTTATTCTCTTGATGAATTCAAATTAGATCGTATAAATAATGATTTGGCCAGTTTGATTTGGCTGGAGAATTCTAATAATTTTTATCCTGATGATATAATAAGACTCATAGCACCCGGAGGTAAAGCCATAATATGCGGTCTGAATAAAGAAAGCTCTTGGCTAAACGATGCAGGTCTGAGTTGGCAGGTGAGCTCTCAATTTATCAACAATGCACTGGTTTTAAACAAACTGGAAATTGAAGATCAAGGCGAATGGACCCATCAGTATGCCCGCCCCAACAATTCTGCTTATGGTGGGGAAAGTCTTTGGGGATCAACCTCTACCAATGAATTTGAAGTTCAATGGATGGGCAGACCCGGTCCGAGATTTCAAACAGACAGGAGCGGGAGGAAACCTTCTCCCCTATCTGTATCCGGCAAACTGTTTGTTCAGGGTAAGGAAAGAATTGTTAGTATGGATGTGTATAATGGGGCAATTTACTGGTCGAAAGATTATCCGGGCTTTATACGGATGAATATTCACCGCGACTGTTCCAATTGGGCAGTGGATGAGTCATATCTATACACAGCCATCAGGAATAAACTGATTATCACACAACAGGATAATGGAGATATAAAAAGTATTATCCCCGTTGATTTATCAGGAGATTACGATTGGGGATATATAGCTGTATTAAATGACAAGATCATTGGGAGTACGGTACAGGCAGGATCACATTACACCAATTACCATGGAGGCGAAGGGTGGTATGACTGGGCTGAGGGACCAACGGCTGAGAAAGTGATCAGCAAATCAATTTTTGCCTTATCGAAGGAAAATAATGAGGCAGCTTGGAAATACTCGGTTGATGGAGCCATAATCAATTCCACGATCAGTATTGATGGCGATATGCTATATTTTGCTGAATCGCGCACACCCGGTCTCAAACTTTCTGAATCAGGCAGGGGCCAGGATAATATTTTCAAATCGGTTTACCTCATCTGTTTAAATCACACTACAGGTGAAAAGAAATGGGAGCGTAAATTAAATACCCACCCCGGTAAAACAAGCTATTTCATGGCAGCCGGAAACAACAAACTGGTTATCCTGTCATCTGCAGATTCGGAATATTTTGTTTACACCTATAATTCCGATGATGGCTCACTCGTCTGGACCGATAAAATGCCTTGGTTCCACAGTAACCACGGAGGACATCTTTCAAGACCGGCTATTGCAGGGAACAGGCTGGTGATCAAACCTGCTATATATGAGCTGGATAGTGGCAACCGAATAGAATATAATGTTCCTAAATCAGGCCATGGCTGTGCCAGCTATGCCCTAACCGAACAATCATTATTTTATAGAGGAGGAAGTGTTACTCAGTTTAATTTTGATACCAGAGAATTCTCCAGATGGGAACGACTGCGCCCCGATTGCTGGATCAGCACTATCCCTGCTCAGGGCATGATATTATCACCCGAAGCAGGAGGCGGTTGTAGCTGTGGTAACTGGCTGGAGACCTCAATGGTAATGGCTCCTCTTTCCCGAGCACCAATAACTATCGAAAGGAAGGGCAAGGATCATCTTATCAACTATATGGATGAGACTTACGGAGACTATACTCAATCTTATCTACCTAACGTATTTAACGATGAAATTGAGGTTGAGATCAGGATAAAACCGGGAATTGATGCTGAGGTTTTTTATACTCTTGACGGAAGCGAACCATCAGAAAAATCAGAGAAATATTCGCAAGCAATAAAAGTCAATAACACTACCGAGGTAAAAGCTATTGTTCTGGTGAATGCAGATAATGAAACGAGGAAATACATCAGGAGTAAGGAGTTTACAAAGAAGGAGACCGGGATTGAGGAATAAACTATATATATTTTTTATCCTGATTTTTACTTTTGTCGGTCAGGCTTTCTCATGCCGGTTTACTGTTAGGGAAATCGGTTTCTCAACCCTCTCTAGCTATAACTACTCTCTTGTGTATATTGCCAGTCGGGCTGATTTAAAAAAACTATCCTATCCTGATCTTAAAAATCTTCTTGACGACAGCAATATCGGCTTATTGTTTCTGGATCCTGAAATAGATCAAAACCATCCTGCCCTAAAGGCTGCTATAAAAGCCGGAGCTAATTTTCCTCAGCTTATACTTCTTTCACCTGACGGAAGGATACTCCTATTTGATGAGCCAGATCTGGATGAAGTTATTAATGAAATCGCCTTATCCCCTCTCTCTGAGATATTTATAAGTAATTTCTATAATAGATTTGCTTATGTGCTTATGGTTGAAAGTAATAATGCAGACAAGAACCATCAGGCGAAGGAAATCCTCAGTCAGGCTTGTGCTGATATCACCAACAGAATGCCGAATATGCCAAAGCAAGTAAAAAACGGACCAGCTGTTTTGATATTAAATCAGGATAAATTAAAAAATGAGAAAGTTATTCTTTGGTCTCTGGGAATAGAGAAAATCCCTGATAATCCGATCGCATTTGTCATCTATGGACGTGGTAGAATAATTGGCGATATAATTAGTTATGAGGACATTATAGATAATCGTGTCTTTCAGTATCTGGCAATGATAGGGGCCGATTGTGAGTGCGGCCTCGACAGAAAGTGGATGCTGGGAAGTCAGATCCCCATGAATTGGCCTTCATCTGCCAGACAAAATCTCACCGATGAACTGGGTTTCGATGTGGACAACCCAGTGATAATGGCAGAGATGAGCTACATTATGTCAAAAGATCCAATAGACGGCAGTGGATCTGAACTCACCTTTGCTCCGAAGGAATTAAATCTCGATGACTTGTACCAAACAGATGCGTCAAATGAGAAGGTCCAAACAGAACAAAAAAAGAGGACATTTAGCCCTCTTATATTTATAATCTTTATCTCAGCTCTGGTAGTTATTACCGGCTTAAGCATCTTTTTCATTAAGAAAAATCGGTCTTAACGCCGCCTCTCAGCTAT
>CAYXQX010000554.1:0-3139 GCA_964467485.1 uncultured Porphyromonadaceae bacterium
TCCTTTCGAACGTTTAATAATACTAGGAATTCAGGATAATGAAGATTTTAATTTGATATTGAGGAATTGCATTAGTAGTTTACCAGAACAATGGAGTATAGGTATTAAGTTAAAATATCTGATGGGTAAAAAAGGTGAAGAAATATGTCAGGAGCTTGGTATTACTCCTACTAATTTTTGGCAGATCATTCATAGAGCAAAACTGCAACTAAGAGAATGCATAGAAAATAATTGGACTAAAGATAATTGAGCACAATGAAAAAATTAATGCACTTCCTATTTCTTTCGTGTTTGAAAGCGACAGAACTGATTGAGAAGAAACTACAATTCAACCTTTCTTTTAAAGAAAAACTGCAATTGAAAGTGCATAAAATGATGTGCGATGCATGTACAAATTATGAGAAACAAAGTTTATTAATTGAAAAAGGTATTGCCAATCTTGAATTCGAACCTGAAGATAAAAAGGAAATTGATATTCATGAGCTTGAGAATTCAATTCTCAATAAAATCGAAAAAGACCCCCCCAACAAAGCAGAATAAAAGATGCTTTTCCAATACCGATAAACTTTATCCCCTTCTCCCAAATCCTGTTAGTAATCAAGCTACCATTCGTTTTAATATCGAAAAGCAATCTGAGGTTTCTGTATCAGCAATTGATATTACCGGAAAAACAGTCCAATCCTTTGTTAATCAGCCATTGAATAAAGGACCGAACGAAATTGTTTGGGACGTTAACAAATTGACAAAAGGCATCTGCTTCACCCGGAAGGCTTTCCGGAGTTAATAATCTTGAGGATTTACAAAAAAAAGCTCTCAACTTTAATGGACCTTCGATTGTTGAAATAATATCTGATCCATTATTGACCTAATTATTACATAATTATATATGACGAAATTTAATGAGCTGTCAACCGAAGAAGTACTAAATCAGGTTGACAATAATGATTCTATTATTGTTGATGCACGTCCTGTCGACGCTTATAACGGTTGGAAAATTAAAAACGAATCCCGCGGCGGACACATTAAAGGAGCCAAATCCCTTCCGGTCAAATGGACAAATTATATGGATTGGATTGAAATCGTAAGGTCAAAATTCATCCTTCCTGATCATAAAATTATTATTTACGGATACACCAGGGAAGAAAGCAATAAGCTAGCCTCTATGTTTTCAAAAACAGGCTACCAAAACATATCACTATATAATCTCTTTGTTGAGGAATGGTCAGGCAATAAGGATCTCCCAATGGAAAAGCTGGATAGATATCATCAGTTAGTATACCCCAACTGGGTTAAGACTATCGTTGATGGTGATACGCCACCAGATCATTATGGGAAAAATACAGTTATTTGTCATGCACACTATCGTAATCGGGAAGCTTATCTAAGTGGTCATATTCCTGGTGCAATAGATATTGACACTCTGGCTTTAGAAGCTCCCGAAACATGGAATAGAAGATCCCCGGAAGAACTAAAAAAAGCATTAGAAGAGCATGGAATAACAGCAGATACTACAGTTGTCATATATGGAAAATTTATGTCACCTGATAATGAAGATGATTTCCCGGGCAGTGCAGCCGGTCATATTGGAGCCATTCGCAATGCATTCATAATGATGTATGCAGGAGTTAAGGATGTAAAAGTACTCAATGGCGGATTTCAATCATGGAAAGATGCCGGATATGAAATTGAAACAATCGATGAGCCAAAGAACCCGGTTAAAGATTTTGGAGCCATCATTCCCGCAAAACCGGAGCTTGCCGTTGATGTTCCCGAAGCAAAAGAAATGATTGCCTCAAAGGTTGCAGATATTGTATGTGTTAGAAGCTGGCCGGAATATATTGGAGAAGTTAGCGGTTACAATTACATTAAAAAGAAAGGCCGTATACCGGGAACAATTTTCGGGAATTGTGGATCAGATGCTTACCATATGGAGAATTATCGAAATGTTGATCATACAATCCGGGAAGCACAGGAAGTTGTAGAAATCTGGAAAGAAGCAGGAATAACTCCTGATAAACACCTGGCCTTCTATTGCGGAACAGGTTGGAGAGGCAGCGAAGCCTTCTATAATGCATGGCTGATGGGATGGCCAAAAGTATCAGTCTTCGATGGTGGATGGTTCGAGTGGAGCAATGATCTGGAGAATCCATACGAGACAGGGGAACCGAATAGTATTGACAACCACTTACCTAAACTTGGTATAGAGAATGTCAAGGATGAAATTATCAGGAGCCTGAAGTCAACTCCAAAACAGATTTCCAGTAAGTTCTTTTACGACAAAGTTGGTTCAAAGCTATTTGAAGAGATTACTCAGCTGGAAGAGTATTACCCTACTCGTACAGAGACTAAAATAATCTCTTCGATTGGCCAAGAACTTGATATTGATTTTACCAACCTAAACATCATTGAACTGGGGAGCGGTGATCCAACTAAAATCAGCTTGCTTTTAAGGCAAACCCCTGACAATAAACTCAATACGATTACCTACCATCCTGTTGATATTAGTAAGTCAGCCATTCGTGAATCGGCACAAAAACTCGCAATAGAGTTCCCAATGATAAAAATCAATGGGGTGGTTGCTGATTTTATTCACCAATTAGATTTGGTCCCATTTTCAGGAAAAAAACTATTCTGTTTTTTCGGAAGCACACTAGGTAATTTTGAGATTGAAGAGGTTGAGAATTTCTTAATAGAAGTAGGAAGCGTTATGGAGAAGGGAGATAGTTTTTTACTTGGTTTAGACATGGTCAAAGATGTTGCGGTTCTGGAAAAGGCCTACAATGACGATAAAAACACCACGGCTGAATTCAACAGAAACATCTTAAATGTGGTAAATAAACTCGCAGGATTAAATTTCAATCCTGATGATTTCGAACATTATGCATTCTATAATAAAGATAAAAATCGCATTGAAATGCATCTGAAAGCCATAAAGGATATCAATGTTAGCATTAATGGGAACGGTGAAATAATTAAGATTCTCAAAAAAGAATTAATCCACACTGAAAACTCTCATAAATTCAGTAAAGAAATCATCAACACCATGGCATCCTGGGCCAACTTAGAAATCAAAGCCATTCACACCGACAAAAAAGAATGGTTTTCCCTGGTCCATTATGTAAAAAAATAAAGAAAAACA
>CAYXQX010000555.1:0-3132 GCA_964467485.1 uncultured Porphyromonadaceae bacterium
AAATTCTCATACAGATGATGTGTGTATGGTTTATAATTTTAAGTATGTTATGCAGGAAAAGTGCTAGAGTAAAATGGGTTTTAAGCTATAAACTGAATGTCATGATAGCAAACAACTACAAAACAATTCAACAACATTAAACTTAACCCTGTCTTAATCTTTTTATTCCTTTGAGAGTTAATTTTCAAACTGTCCAACTACTAAGATAATTGTGCTGATATCTACCACATTTTTTATTAACAACTATTGACTTTGGTATATTATCTTCTTACCTTTGAATACGTTATGATGCTAGTATAACAACATCAAACATGAACCATCCAACTTTAGGCGAAATCCTATTGCTGATCAATTGTGCTCTGAATTCGAACGAGCTGGTTGAAAAAACCTCTGGTTATAAAAATCTTAATATTACCCTTGATGCTGCTATAAAAATAATAGATTATCGTGATAGTCTGGATATTAAAAAAATTGTATCACTTAATGAGATAAGTGATATTACAGGTTTAAGTGATAATCTGAAACGAGACCTTGCAGAAATAAAAAGGAAAAACCAGATCTATTCTACAAAATATCCCTTTCTATTATTGCCGATTAAAATTGAAACTCGGTTTATTAGCGATAAACTATGGATTAGAATATATCCTGATCAGGTATTCCTAAATACACATGTAAAAGGAATTACAGAAAAGGAGTACGATGCAGGTCTACTGTTTAAAGAAGAAACTGAAAATTTAACTACTGACAATACAATATCGGAGGAAGAAAGAGAAAGAGGATGCAAGGACAGCTGGCGGAAATTTGCAGCAGAATTTGGGTCACAGAGAGCAGCCTATATTTTTCATCATATTACTGAAAAAGGCGCACCTGATGAATTCCATGATGACAAAGATGACTTTTTCACGGAGACTAACCTGCATGCAATGCCACAACGTTTCCTTGCCTTTGGATTCAGAGATGGAAAGTTGGCAGTAAAGAAACTTGGCAACGCCATACCTGCTGATTTAGATATAATCCAGGGATCAAATCCTGATGAGGATCTTTTCACATCATCAGATCACTGGATCATAAACCTTGAACAGGCAGAAAGAAATGGGATGGCGATATGTATCAATAATTCGGATCTGGTTGATCTGGCTGATCTGGCTGATCTGGACAATGGATTTGATAAACTTATAGTAATTGGTATCCGGGGTACAAATGCTAATGCTGAGGAACAAGAACTCCGGAAACTAATTGATAACCATCATTATTCTGAAGGATTTTCATTTAATGCGGTTCATACACCTACCAACAATACTGGCGATTCGAACTCAGGATATTCCGAATCCACCGACGACTACGAAGAAACATATAAATTTGAAATCAAGGGCCCTTCCCTGTTCAACAATCCAGAATCAATCCATAAAAACAATGCAGAACTTTTGGGGAAAGCATTCGGTTTTAATACTGACATTGAAGTATTACGTTATCTGGATCATTCGGGTGATAAAACCATTGATTATGGGCGTGAAATGAATTCTTGTATTTGGCCGGCGGCTGGAAAATATTTTCTCAAAGATTTGCTTAACGGAGGCATTTCAGATAATTCTCTGGATGCTATTGAAGAACATTTTACCAGCTATGTGAGAGCGCTGGGCTACCTTCCTGGAATCAGGATCGATACCCAACCTTATGGAATACTTCCAGTAACAAGTATTTACCCCTATTCGGCTAACCATATAAACGGATGGAAGCCTTCAAGCTATGATGTTATTGATGATATGGAATGGACAGCATTTGATGAGAAAATGCACCAAATCCTAATGAAATTATTTCAAATCTGGAGTGTTAAAAGCAAGGATAAAAACAGGGTGCCCAGGATGGAAGGTTCTGATGATCCTGATAAGTCGTTGATATCTATTCTTTCCATGGAACCTGTATCTTATAATATTAAGGCCAGACCTATTCTATCTGAAAATCTCCAAAATTGGCTCCTTACCGCATTTCGGGATAATTATTTTGGTGATGGGTCAGCGTTTGAAGGTTCCGAAACACCTGATTTCTGGGCAGGTAAGTGGTATAGTTCGGCTAAAGGAAGAAAAGACTTCATTGCCCATTATATATCTCAATTAACAGGCTTAAGTGAGTCTCGAATTCGGGATTCAAAATTGCTCAAAATGTTTGCCTGGAATAAAGCCGATGATATAGATGTGGACTTTGACTATTACTCCAGACTTTCATTGCTTCTGACTCAGGATAGCCCACTTGAGCAGGAAAAAATCAAGCAATCCATAAATTTTCTGAAAAACATTTCTGTACTGGAATTCCTGAATTCGGAAACCAGACCTGAAGAAATTATGAGAAGGATTGTTGACGATCCTCATTTCAAATTCAAAGAACCGCATGCATATGGCCTTGATCAAAAGAAACTGGACTTAATTCTTAATCTTCGAAATTCCAAAGCCAGTAAACAGTTGGACTCTCTGCATGAAGTGCTTGCTATTGACGGCGTAGGGCTTGACACGGTTCATGATCTTATTTACTCATTCACCAATTATGATCATGGCGCAATTCTTAAATTTTTTAATTCCGTTGAAACTCCGGATCAAATTGTCAACCGCATTCAGGATGATCCGGCATTTTTTACAGCCGGGACTAAGGCCTATGGAGTCTCTGTAAACAAGGCAAAAAAGATACTTGAAACCAGAGACAATCTTCCAGATAAAAAATTTACTGAAGTCATGCAACTGTCTCATATAAAAGGTATCGGAAAGGATACGCTGCATGATATTATGAATAGCTTCATTTTAAAAACTGAGACCCAGCAGTATGATCTTCTATTCAGATCAACCCTTGATCTATTTTCACATCGTCTTGATGCCTGGATCAGTTCTCTGGCCTCTAAGAGACTTGAAGCGATGCGTGAGAGTAATAAAAGAGGTATTTATCTTGGAGCATTTGGCTTTGTTGAAAATTTGAAAAAAGACAATGAAGGCTGGGCGAATGCTGGATATATTCATGCTCCGTCCCGTGGGCAGGCTGCAGCAGCTGCCGTAATGTACAATGCCTATCTTAGCCATAAGGGAGATGGAAGTATGCCCTACAAAACTAACTTGGAATCACACAGGGTTAGGTTAGCAATGCACTTAC
>CAYXQX010000556.1:0-3124 GCA_964467485.1 uncultured Porphyromonadaceae bacterium
TTTCTCCACCTCCCTGGGATTTCTTCTGAGCCATTGATCACTTTCCGGTTCCTGAACTTTTATGGCTATAGTGCGACGACAAGGCCTGCCGCCATTGTCAATTATCAGATTAACTAATAAAAGACCACTATTCTGGGCCCTTGTCAAAACCAATTTATCTGATAAAACCTGCTTAAGCACAGCAATATTTGACACTTCCCATTTATAATTTAAATCAGAATAATCAGCATCAGCCATCTGCTCAAGATTGTTCATGACTACGCCAATCTCAATTGAATCACGACCATTCCATTTTACCGGTGCCACAAGTTCAAAATCAGGATCAGGAATATCTTCATAGATTGTGATAGGGATTTCTACTTCTTTTATTTCATCAGGATAAATACCTTTGAAAATAAGCACCATATGCTCATCACCAGAAATTCTGCCAGTTTGAATTGTGCAGGACAATTGATCCACTTCTAATATTTCCTCAGTTCTGTTTCGCTTAAGAACCCAATAAATTTTTTGTGCTCCCTGGGCTTCTCCTTGTATAGTAACTTCCTCACCTTCTTTGACAAACAACTCCCTATCCGAAACAGTAAAATAATCTCCTGGTCTCACTATTGTGCCAACCAGACTTTGCATTTCCTTCTGATTTTCATACTCCAGCTTTAGCCATTCGGCTGATCTTGACACATTAGATATTTCAACTTTGACAGGATCGTCCAGATGGAAAACACTTAGAAATCCATTAGAACTATTAAAAACATCTGACCCTTTTGATTCACTTTTTGCTCCATTATTGCCCCAGAAAATTTTTATCTCCTGATTTTCATTGCCTCTGATAAGGGGGATCATCACCCATATAGCAGCATTCCCATTATCAGCATCCCATTCTTCAATATTGTATGATAAGGGTCTACCTGTCTTTGATGAAAACCTTATGTCATCGCCATTTGGCAAGGCCTGACTAAAATCAAAGAAATCTTCGTTTAATCTCACTAGTATAGGAAAGTCGGTAACTGAAGCATCCTCACTTAAATCAGCACCTGTTGGGGTTGAGTTAATAAAAAATGATCCTTCTTGTTCCCAATCCTGATAGGGTGTATTAAATGTTTGAGAATACCCTGTTATCACTACGGCACACAATAATGCAAGCGCTACAATATGCTTCATTCCAAGTCTTTACAGAAACCAAGGTCGATTAAACCGTATAAGGTTTTCTAAGTTCGCGGTGAAAGTATTGATTTTCCAGTTCTGGTGTATCAGGAAACTTCCTTTTTTTAGCATCCCATTTTACTTCTTGCCCGGAGCGAATTGATATATCTCCCATATGGCTAATACAATCTGAAATTATGGCATCTTCCAAAGGAGCGATTTCATCTATTTCACCTTTTAGTGTTTTTATGAAATTCTCACCATGCTTACCGTTTTCACCAACCTCTCCTACGTTTAATTCCTTATGAATTTCCTGAATATCAGATTCTATCTGTCCCCTGCTGATGCTTATCCAACCTTTGTCTCCGAAGAAGGCCGTACCATCACCGGCATGATCAGGAAGATATTTGGAAACAACAGATGAGGCAAGATCTGTACTCATAAAATGCATGTTGAAGTCGTTCTTATACTTAATATCAACATCCCAGCTGGCTACTGTGTTGAATAGCATACCATCAGGAAACATTTTTCCATTTCCTTTATGACTAGATTCACCTTTAAGCTTCTCTTTTACTCCCCAAACAGCTATGTCGAGTGGGTGGGCGCCCCAGCCAGCCAAAAATCCGATGGCATAGTCATAATTATGCCAGATCCCTGTACTTGCCTGACAACGGGCAAAAGAATATTCAGAAAGAGGAGCAGGTCCGCACCAACGATCTAAATCAAATCCTGCGGGCATATTTTTATCTTCAGGTTTTACCGGTAAACCTGCTCCTTGCGGAGCCCATACATCAACATGAGAAATCTCTCCAAGCCTCCCATTCCTGATCATATCGATTCCCTTCTGACAGTGGACTAATGACCTTTGCTGTGTTCCGTAATGAAAATGAACCTTGTTCCTGTTAATTTCTTTTTCGAGCAATAACATATTGTCGAGGCTCAGGCCCAATGGCTTTTCACAATAGATATGTTTCCCTGCCCTGGCAGCCTTTATTGCAATTAGAAGGTGCCAGTAGTCACCTGTGGATATATGAACTGCGTCAATATCATCCCTCTCAAGAATTTCTTCAAATTCAAGATATGCTTTACATTCAAGTTTTTCATCAAACTCTTTCAAATAATGTGCCTCTATCGCTTTCGCAAAATTATTCCTACGGCTTGCAAAAGGATCACATACAGCTACCGATCGCGAATCCTTTACTGGAAGAAAATAGTGCGTGGTGGTGGAGCGACCTCTGCCGCCAACTCCTATGTGGGCAACATTAACTCTGTCGTTTGCACCTTTCCATTTGCAACAGGAAGTTAGAATTGTTGGAGCCATAGCTACACCTGCTGAGGCAATAATTGTTTTCTTTAGGAAGGATCTTCGTGAGGAAAGAAATGGTTTCATAAAATATAGGTTTATTATCTAAAGGTAAGTTGCAAAATAAGCAAAGTCCGGCACTTTTTTGCCCCATTTGACTGCATTTATTACCTAAGAATCATATGGCAAATCAAAAACATCAGAAAAAAGTATCTTCGAAACATGAATAATGGAGAATATGCAAATAGTATAGTAAAGAAGTTTATGAGATATTTTCCTTTAAATTGAAAAACAAATGATAAGAATTACTTCCCTGATTTCCTACCTGCTATTGATATGCATTACTTGTTCCTGCACCAATAAATCCCCCGAATTATCCAGTCCATCAGGTAATCTGAAGGTAGTGGTAGTAGAATCCTCTTCTGGATTGGAAATTGAATTATGCAAAATGGGAATGCCAATAGTGGTAGTCCAGGCAAATGGCTTTTATATTAACAATGACAGTATAGGAGGAAACCAGATAACTAAATATAAATATCGTTCATTTAATAAAGAATGGAAACCAGTTTATGGAGAAAGGAATTTGATCAGAAATAATTACAATGAGATTGAAATTGAGCTAGCATCAAAAAACAACCCAGATAAGAACCTGATTTTGATCTGCCGACTATACGATGAAGG
>CAYXQX010000557.1:0-3109 GCA_964467485.1 uncultured Porphyromonadaceae bacterium
GTCCAGCACAGGTAGGAAATGGAGAATTTGCTTTTTCCGTTGATATTACCGGCTTACAAACATTTGTACCATTCAACACAATGTCCCATTGGGGATGGCACAGTGATCCGTTACCCATTGGTACTGAAGTTGAAAATTTCAGGGGGCAAATGGTGGATACCTACGGCAGGATGGTCAGGTATCCGCTTGTTAATAATGACAATGAGGAGCAAAGAGCCTTATCTGACTGGCTTTCAGGGAATCCTCATAGAATAAATCTTGGAAGAATTGCTTTTTCATTAAAAAAGGCTGATGGAAAGGAGGCCTGTTCAGAAGATTTGCAAAATTGCCGTCAGGAAATTAATCTATGGACCGGTATTATCTCAAGTTATTTTGAAATTGAGGGAATCCCTGTTTATGTTAAAACGGCATGTCATCCAGACAGGGATTTAATCGCGGTAAGTGTTGAATCAGAACTCGTTGATAAGGATCGATTATCAGTTAAGATAGAGTTCCCATATGCTTCTGCTGATAATAGCAGTGGTGGAGATTATATCGGTATATGGGATCAGTTTTCATCGCATCAAACTCAAATTAGTAAGACTGCAAATAGAGTTGATTTTTCCAGGATCCTGGACGATGATGAATATTATGCTTCCTTAAAATGGTTTACAGAATCTCAATTTAAAAATGATGACAAAAACCCACATAAATTTGAGTTAGTTCCCGGGAGCAAGACATTGCAATTTGTGTGTGAATTTTCATCCGAAAAAATTACGGATCATTTATTGAGTGCAGAAGAGTGTCTGGAAGCAAGTAAAAGTGGCTGGGCTGAATTCTGGAATACTGGTGCAGCAATTGACCTTTCGGAAAGCATTGATCCCCGGTGGATGGAACTGGAAAGGAGAATCGTTTTATCCCAGTATCTGATGAAAGTGAATGAAGCGGGTTCATTACCGCCTCAGGAAAGTGGCCTGGTAAATAATGGATGGTATGGCAGATTTCACTTCGAAATGATTTGGTGGCATGGTGTACACTGGGCTTTATGGGATCGCTGGGAGCAATGGGATGAAAGTTTGGGGGTTTATAATCGTTTCCTGGAAACGGCGAAAGAAAGGGCTAAAAATGAAGGCTTTGAAGGTGCCAGGTGGCCTAAATGTACTGCATATAGTAATTCTGAATGGCCCCACGAATGTCACGCTTTTTTAATCTGGCAACAACCACACCCCATCTATTTTGCAGAATTGGATTACAGATTGCATCCCGATAAGAAAACCCTGGAGAAATGGAAAGACATTGTATTTAACACTGCTGATTTCCTTGTTTCTGTAGCACATTTTGATTCAGTTAGAAATCAGTATGTTTTAGGTCCGCCATTAATCCCGGTTTCGGAGAACGTAGAATATTGGGAAACCCTGAATCCATCATTTGAACTGGCTTACTGGCGCTTTGGTCTCAGGGTAGCTAAAGATTGGTACACTCGATGTGGATTGGAATCACCGGACATGATAGATGAAGTATTACAGAACCTTGCTCCTCTGCCGGTTGAGGATGATTTATACCTATTATATGAAGGAGTTCAGGATATGTGGACAAAATACAATTATGAACACCCGGCACTTATTGGCACTTATGGGATGTTACCCGGAGATGGAGTTGACGAAGAAATACTCGAAAACACCTTTAATAAGATACTCTCCGAATGGAAATTCGAAAAGACCTGGGGTTGGGATTTCCCCATGCTGGCCATGACCGCTGCCAGATTAAACAGGCCAGATGAGGCCATAGACCTTCTTCTGCATGAAAATTTTGGATTTGATCAGCACGGGCTTGCGTACAGTATGAAAGGCCCGTATCCTTATTTCCCGGCTAATGGTGGTCTGTTAACTGCGGTAGCCATGATGGCAGGTGGTTGGGATGGTAGTGAAAAAGTAAATGCTCCAGGTTTCCATGGCAATGGAAAATGGAAAATTAAATACGAGAAATTTAACAGAATGCCATAACCATTTAAGTAGCGATATTATGAAAAGAATTAATGTTGCCACCATGTTACTTGCAGGACTATCAGTTCTTTGTTCCTGCAACAATGGGTGCGATAAACCCAATGTTGTAATCATATACAGCGATGATATTGGATATGGCGATATCGGAGTCTATGGAGCAGAGCTTATTCCAACCCCGAACATCGACAAACTGGCAAATGAGGGAATCCGATTTACTGACGGGCACTGTGCTGCCTCAACCTGCAGTCCCTCACGCTATGCTTTGCTTACGGGAGAAATGGGTTTCCGGAAAGATGTGGGAATACAATCTGTGGGTGCACCGGCCACAATCCGACCCTCTCAATTTACACTTGGAACACTATTTCAAAATGCAGGATACAAGACTGGCATCATTGGGAAATGGCATCTGGGCCTTGGAGATGGGGATGTGAACTGGAACAGGGAAATTAAACCCGGACCCCTTGAGGTTGGGTTCGATTACTGTTTCATTATTCCATCCAGTAATGACAGGTCTCCTTTCGTTTATGTGGAGAATCACAGGGTATACAATAATGATCCCAATGATCCCATTACTGTTGCCAGAAAGCGAATTCCTGATTCAATACCCGGTACCAAATATCCTGATGCCATTCTTAATCCGGAATCAGTCACTGTTTACGATAGTGACAGGGGACATCGATGTACTGTAATAAACGGGGTGGGGCGTATCGGATACATGAAAGGCGGTAAAAAAGCCTTGTGGAATGATAATGATATCGCTGATAATCTGGTTGAAAAGACAGAAGAGTTTCTTACAAAAAACAGGGATAATCCCTTCTTACTTTTATTGACCACCAATGATATTCATGCACCGCGTTTGCCTCATCCGCGTTTTAAGGGAGTAACAGATCTGGGTTACCGGGGCGATAATGTGGTTCAGTTGGACTGGTGTGTGGGCGAGGTAATGAAGATGCTAAAAGAGAAGGGAATGGAGGAAAATACAATCCTGATTTTCTCCAGCGATAACGGACCTGTATATATAGACGGAGGATACCAGGATGGTTCGGATAAAGGAAATCATAAGGCAGCCGGTATTTACAGAGGAGGGAAATATCAAATTTATGAAGGAGGCACACGTGTCCCATTCA
>CAYXQX010000558.1:0-3109 GCA_964467485.1 uncultured Porphyromonadaceae bacterium
GGTATGGTTGGCACAGGATAATGTCGCAACATCAGTTTATATTCCAGTGTATTGTTCTGTTACGGATCTTCCTGAATCATATAAAACTCCAGGAAGACCTAATGGATTTACTTCAGAATCGGCCTGGTGGGCTTTTAATCGTATGGGCACACTAGCTGCGCAGCGTTGGGGTGAAGCCAGATATGACGTTATGAATGTTTTCGATCCTATGCAAAAAGAATTGTTTGCACAACAAAATGAATTTGAAAAAGTAGCACTAAAACTATATGATGCCAATAAATTAGCTGAATTGGAAGTTTTTTTAACAAATTATACTTTAAAGACAGGAGAAGAGGCCGTAAGTAAAGCATGGAAATTGGGCGATCTTATTTGGACAAAATATGATGAGCTTTTTTAATAATGATGAGTTATGAATGATGAGTTATGAATGAAAAGAAGAATATACTTTTGGATAAAAGTTTTGATTTTGCTTTAGCGGTGATTAAATTATACAAAAAAATATCTCAGGAAAAACATGAGTTTGTTTTAAGTAAGCAGTTGTTACGCAGCGGAACTTCTGTTGGTGCAAATATTAGAGAAGCTCAAAATGCTCAAAGTAAAGCCGATTTTATACATAAGTTAGCCATTTCTCAAAAGGAATGTGATGAAAACTGTTACTGGCTTGAATTATTATATAAATTTGAATACATTGATAAACTAGAATTTGACGATCTACATCAGCAAGCTACAAGTATTTTGAAAATTATTCGTAGTTCCATATTAACAACCAAACAACGTCACATTCATAATCCATAATCCATAATCCATAAAAAATCATGAACAAAAGAGGTTTTGCAAGCGATAATAATTCAGGAGTACATCCGGATATCCTAAAAGCTATTGAGACTGTAAATCAAGGGCATACAATTGGATATGGTGATGATATTTATACAAGAAATGCTGTTAAAAGATTAAAGAAGGAATTTGGTGAAGATTCAGAAATATTTTTTGTCTTCATAGGCACAGCTGCTAATGTTTTAGCTTTAGATGCCATTACCAATCCCTATAACTCAATAATTTGTGCTGAAACAGCCCATATTAATCAGGATGAATGTGGAGCACCTGATAGATACACCGGATGCAAGCTTCTCCCCGTGCAAACTCCTGACGGGAAACTTAGCGTTGATTCTATATCAAAGTACATGCATGGATTCGGTGACGAACATCATACTCAGCCTAAAGTAATATCTATTACTCAGGCAACTGAAATGGGAACCGTTTATACAAGAGAAGAGATAAAAACTATTTGTGATTTTGCTCATGAGCACAACATGCTTGTTCATATGGATGGCGCAAGAATAGCCAATGCAGCTGTTTCTCTCGGACTATCTTTTCATGAATTTACTGGTGACCTAGGAGTTGATGTCCTTTCATTCGGAGGGACAAAAAACGGATTAATGTACGGAGAAGCTGTTGTATTCTTTAACAAAGAATTGGCCGCAGATTTTAAATTTGTGCGAAAACAAGGAATGCAGCTTGCTTCTAAAATGAGATACATTTCTACTCAGTTTGAAACTTATTTTGAAAAAGGAATATGGAAATCCAATGCTGAGCATGCCAATAAAATGGCGAAATTATTAGAATCTGAAGTAAAAGATATTCCGGGAGTACAAATAACGCAAAAAGTCCAGGCCAATGGAATATTTGCAATTATGCCCAAAGAATTGATTCCTGTTCTGCAAAAAGATTTTTTCTTCTATGTTTGGGATGAAGAAAAATCAGAAGTCAGATGGATGACCTCTTTTGATACTACGGAAGAGGATGTTTTGGGATTTGCAAAAATTTTGAAAGCCAGAATTAGCTAGCATTTCAAATCCTATAAGTTCTCCATAATAAAATCACTCATTTTCTTATACAAATGAAGACTGGTATTGCCGCCTCGAATTCCATGGTTTTTGTTGGGATAGAACTGCATATCAAACTGTTTGTCAGCTGCAACAAGTGCCTTAACTAGCTCTGTTGAATTTTGAAAATGCACGTTATCGTCTCCCATTCCATGAACCAGTAATAATTTTCCTTTCATTCCTTCTGCAAAATTTATCGGAGAATTTTGATCGTATCCCTCAGGATTTTCTTGTGGAGTGCGCATAAATCTTTCGGTATAAATTGTGTCGTAATAGCGCCAATTCGTAACAGGAGCAACTGAAATTGCCATTTTAAATATGTCAGAAGCTTTGAATAAGCAACTTAAACTCATGTAACCTCCATAGCTCCATCCGAATATTCCGATTCTTTCTGAATCTACATAATCAAGATTGCCTAAATAGTTTGCTGCCTCAATTTGATCAAGGGTTTCCAGTTTCCCTAATTGCATATAAGTAGATTTTCTGAAGGCTTCTCCATGGCCATTGGTACCACGATTATCCACACAAGCAACAATATAACCTTGTTGAGTAAGATATTGGAACCAGGGACCTCGATAGGAAAATTGATCTTTTACATTTTGAGATTCCGGACCGCCATAAACAAACATAAATACCGGATAGCTCTTATTTTCATCAAAATCAAGAGGCTTAATCATGTATCCTTCCAGATTAACATCTTCAGAAGTGGTGAATTGAAAGAACTCCGTGTCAGAAAAACCATATTCCCTAATGGTTTGCATATAGTCCTCATTTTTCTGAAGCACTTTAATGGTATTCAATTTATCATCCATTAAACTATAGACGGGAGCTGAATTAATAGTAGAATAGTTGTTTATGAAATACTTAAAGTTATTACTGAAATTTGCAGTATTCCAACCGGCTTTTTCTGTAAGCAGCTTCTTGCATTTCCCATTCAACTTAATTGAGTAAACATCCTGATTAAGCGGGGAGCGTTCATAAGATGTATAATAAAGTCTTTGTTCCGCTTCGTCAAAACCCAGGAAAGAAGAAATATCAAAGTCACCGTTTGTGATTCTCTTTATTTTACCCTGTATGAAATTATACAGGTAAAAATGATTGTAGCCATCTTTTTCACTCATGATAATGAACTCTTTTCCATTATCAAGATAATTCAGTTTTTGATCACTAACTTCAGAAATATATTGATCTTCTTTTTCCTTATAAACTATTTCAGATTTTCCACT
>CAYXQX010000559.1:0-3107 GCA_964467485.1 uncultured Porphyromonadaceae bacterium
ATGCAGTAGGTATGCAAACTAATTCAGGAGGACCGCAAGCAAATACAAGTGAAATGCTAAGTGTAGATGAAGCCAATGCCCTTGAAGCTGAACTTGTAGATGCAGTAGGTTATATAGCAGCAGTTGACGGTTATCCAATTGTTGATACCAATCAAACTTTGTTCTTCTCAAATGATGCAATTATTGATGCAGCTGCAGAAGGTGAAGATTTTTACGGTCAGGATGCTTCTTATACAGGAAATGCACCGAGTTATACAGACAATGGAGATGGTACAATTACGGACAATGTAACAGGACTAATTTGGCAACAAGATCCTGGAGATAAACTGGATTGGGAAGCTGCTGCAACTGGGTTGGATACGTTTAATGAAGAAGCCTTAGGCGGTTATACTGATTGGAGAATTCCGACAATTAAAGAATTATACTCGTTAGTTGATTTTTCTGGTTCAACACGAACAAGTTCAGATACCTCAACACCTTATATTGATACAGACTACTTTGTATTCCTGTATGGTGATGAAGCTGGTGAACCTAGATTTATTGACTCACAGATTTTAACTACAACAATTTATGACTCAACTACACTTGGTGGTAATACAACTGTATTTGGTTATAACTTTGCTGATGGACGTATAAAAGGTTATGAAATAACAAAAGAATTCTATTGTTATCATGTAAGTGGAAATACAAATTACGGTCAAAATTTATTTGTAGACAATGATGATGAAACAATTACAGATGAAGCAACAAGTTTGATGTGGATGCAAAATGATTCGGGATTTTATGAAGCTGGAACAGAGAGTGATGGTACAATGAATTGGCAGGAAGCTCTTAAATGGGTACAAGTGATGAATGATGAAGAGTTCCTAGGGTATTCTGATTGGAGACTTCCAAATATTAAGGAACTTCAAAGTTTGATTGATTATTCAAAATCTCCTATTATAACAGATTCACCTGCAATTGATGATTTATTCACTTGTACATCAATCGTTAACTACTTTGGTGAAGGTGATTATGGATATTTCTGGTCATCAACAACACATGATGATACAAGTGCCAGTACAACTGAGTATAACGCTGCAAGTTATGTTGTATTTGGTAACGGAATGGGAACTATGGACGGAGAAGTAGTTGATGCACATGGTTCGGGTTCACAAAAAAGCGATCCTAAAACAGGAGATAGGGAAGATTATCCTGTACCAGATGAAAATGCCCCTCAAGGTGATGAACAGCGCGTATACAATATGCTAAGACTTGTAAGAAATGCAGATTAATTAAATATATCAAAAAAAGGTCAGATAATATCTGTCCTTTTTTTGATATTTCTGTTTCACTTAAATCTAGGAAGTTTAAATTCTTCAAGCTAGATTTAAGGTTTATATACTAAAATATAGTCAGGAATTAAATAGAGCCAATGAGCTACACAATTTAATAGTAATTACCTGTCAACTGACTTGAACGAAAAATAAACTCTCCCCCTTGTTGTTTAAATTTTTCACTGGTTTATATTTAGTTGATGATTATTGTAAAAATGCCGACAAATTGTCGGCATTTTTTTATGCAATTAAATATCCTTTATTTACATATATTGTAATAGAACTGTACCTTACCACATGTGAACAGCTTGATAGTATCAGGGAAGTGTTTGTATGGGCAATCTTCGCCAAGGTCCTGTGGTTCCAGCTCACCGTTGCTCAACTTGATTGCTCCGTCTAGTACATGTTGTACATAGTTACTGTCAAGAGGCATTTTGTGGTGGGATGGAAGTATGGTGTCAAATGATGGAAGATACTTCAAGAGTTTCTCCATACTGAATATCATTGCATTTAAATTACGGTGTTCACCATGCATAAATATAGGGCCTTCTTGCACGGAGTCACCACCTATCAACAATTTGTTCTTCTGATCAAGCAGTGCTATACTACCAGGACTATGACCGGGAATATGTATAACTTCAAAAGATATACCACCAAGGTCTTTTTGTAGCCGCTTGGTCGTAACGAGTTGCATAATATGCCAATTCCGAAGGGTGCATTAACACCTCGTCAAATTCCTTGTTATTCATTATATGATCAGGGTCTGAATGGGTTATTAAAACCGTAACTGGAAGCGAGGTAAGATTATTTACAATCTTGCTTAGGTTTCTTATAGTATAGCCTGTATCTACAAGCAACGCACGGTCATTTCCTTCAATTAGAAATATACGTACATCATCTTCATGGATACAGGTAATATTGTCATTGAATTTTTCAATGGTATATTCGCTCATGTTGTTCTCCTTTTCAATATAATTATTATTATAGCATAATCATAAAGGGAAATTTTTATTTTGACACAATATATTGTCCTTGATTTAATGACGGGTTAAAGTTATAAAAAGCTAATTAATAATATTATTGACAAAAAGTATAATGATTTATACACTGATAGTGTTATCGATAAAGATTGTGAAATAAATATTACATATTAAAGGAAGGCTGATTATGAAATTGATTCTTAAATTAATAAGGGAGATTATTATAATATTAGGAATATATTATCTTGGTATTTGGATATCTGATTTAATCAGATCAGTGATCCTTATCCCAGGAAATATTATAGGAATGGCTATACTTTTCACATTGTTAAGTTTCAATATAGTTAAGATAGAATATATTGAAAAATTAAGCGGGTTACTACTGAAGCATATGGGATTCTTTTTTGTGCCTCTATGTGTCACACTCTATGTAATGTTTGATTCTATTAGGGATATATGGATACAGATAGTGGTCATTTTGGTCATATCCAATATATTTGTAATGGTGGTGACGGGAAAGACAGTACAGAAATTCATTGAAATGGAAAAGAGGAGTTAGAAATGGTATTTGTTGGAATAATAATTACAGTAATAGCATATATGGTATCAAGAAGAATAGCAATAATTACCAGAATTTCTTTGTTGAATCCAATTTTTGTGTCTGCTGCAATATTAATTGCTAGTATTCATTTTACACCTCTAAGTTATAACGTATATGATATTGGTGGTTCAGTGATAACGAAGGTTCTTGGACCTATTGTAGTCATTTTGGCGGCACCTCTTTACAACAATAGGTTGGTATTAAAAAAAT
>CAYXQX010000560.1:0-3098 GCA_964467485.1 uncultured Porphyromonadaceae bacterium
TGTTAGTGAGGCTATTGTAAAGGATTGGGATGATCTGAAAGATTTAAGACTTCCGGAGGAGAACCTGATGCTGGATGTTGATGCAATTAACAGCTTTTGCAGATCTACGGATAAGTTCACTTATGCAGGAAGTATAGTTCGGCCTTTCGAGAGATTCCAGTTTATCCGTTCTATGGAACAGTCTTTTATGGATGTACTCATGGAGGAGGATGGATATTTTGATTTACTTGAAGTGATGCATAATCATTTCTGCAAGGAAGTTGAAGCATGGGCACAGACTGATATTGATGCAATATTCCTGATGGATGATTGGGGTACACAGAATGGTTTAATGGTTTCTCCTGATATTTTTCGAAAAAGATTTAAGCCAATGTACAAGGACTATTGCAGTATTGCCCGTTTGTATGGCAAGAAGGTTTTTATGCACTCTGATGGATATATAACTGAGATAATTGAAGATCTTATTGAAGTTGGTGTTGATGCAATTAACAGTCAGCTTTTTTGCATGGATATGAAGGAGTTGGGGGAAAAGTATAAGGGACGTATCAGCTTTTGGGGAGAGATTGACAGGCAGGATATTTTGCCAAATGCAACAAGAAAAGAAATCAAATTAGCAGTAGAGAAAGTATACCATTATCTTTATGACGGTGGTGGTGTCATTGCTCAATGTGAATTCGGACCGGGAGCTAAGCCAGATAATATTGAAGAAGTATTTAAAACATGGAATAACATGATTAAATAAATTTATAACAATCAAAATATAAGATGAAAAAGGCAATAATTTTCCTCATTTTAACTTCGCTGTTTTTTAATACAGTAGCTCAGGAAGTGAAACCTATACCACGTAAGCAGTATCTTGAATTTGCGAGGGCTACTGCAGATTATACCTGGCAGGAGAAGGATAATATTATTGAGCGATGGAGAACCAGAATTGATCCGGAAGATATTTTTGGTTACCGTTCACCAAGCGGCTTGCTTGAGATGGCCGCTATCTATGCAACCTTATATGAGATTGAGGGGAAGAAAAAGTATGCCGACAGGGCCAAAGAGGTTCTGCTGAGCTATGGTGATTATCGCTCGGAGTTTAAGATTGAAGGATCACGACGGGAGGCTGACTATCAGGAGGGGCTTCCGGCTTTCCCTGACTTCTTTACTACTATGAGGTATTTGAGGGCATACGATATACTTAAGAATAAGAATTACCTGAGTAAGGCTGAGATGGATAAGATTGATGATATGATTGCCGGTAGTTTGGTTTTTATTCTTCGTACTCAGGAGTGGGGAACAATGAACCGTTCGGCTCTTCGGGCTGAAACTCTTTCCTGGGCTCTAAGAGCTTTGCCGGATCATAAGGTAACCCATACCTTAAGGACTCTCGAACAAGCATTGGTGTCTGATAATTGGGGTCAATGGGAAATTGAAGATGCTTCTTTATACCACGGGGTATGGGTATATGCTATGATAGGATGTGCTGATGCTAAGCATGAGATAGATGATTTATTTAAAACGCCGGAGATGTATTACTATGCCCAGTATTTTCTGCATCTTATGTCGCCTGACATGATGATTCCGGATTATGGGGATGCTCACAGACTGGTTAATTGGAACCGTTGGATAGTATTCTTTGAAGCAGCAGCCAAAGCATATAATGATCCTGGGATGAAATGGGCAGCATCAGTCATTGCTAATAAGTATATGGATTTTAATACTACTAAAAGTGTTGGCTTAGGATATATGATGCTTGATTGTTATAGGTATGGGACTGATGATGTAAAGCCTGAAGCACCTAAGGATCTGAGTAGTGAGGTGATGGATGATATTGTTGGCAAAAAAATAGTTTTCCGTGATGGATGGGATGAGAATTCTTCTTATATGCTGTTGAATTACAGGGACGAAGGAGACGGAGGTTTGATCTATCGGGATTACCTCAGGAGTACTATTCCAATAGAAGAAGAAAAGGTTACTCACGGGCATGCGGATGAGAATAGCATTGCCTTTATGAAATATCAGGGGGCTACACTTTTAACTGACGGAGGCTATAGGGATTTTATTCCCAGTGGTTATTTTGGGAGTTTCAGGCAAGATTATTTTCATAATCGTCTATGTGTGAGAAATGAGAAAATCTGGTTGGGACAAAAGGCCGGGGAATACAGATATAGTCAATCAGATCACCCGCCTATTCAGGCTCAATCAGTTTTAGATTTTATGCATAATGCCGGTTCCTACAAGCAGGTAAGAACACAGAAAATAGATTTTCTAACATTCCCTGAACATGACTATAGTCGAACCCGTATGATTGATGAACAGATGGGTTATGAGTGGGATAGGGTTATTGTTTATATCAAAGATCCTGTAATGTATGTAGTTTTTGATGTGTTTAAGTCGAAGTCGGAGCAGTATTTTACGGCTGCTAACTTCTGGCACACACAGAATATTGTGAAACAGGGGGAGCATTGGTATGACACCAGATATGATTCCATTGGGAAGCAACAGTTAGGTACCGACAAGAACCTTTTGATTTATTTTCCAAAGAACCAATATCGATTTGAACAAACTCATAAGGAAACAAGAAACTATCAGGAGGAGATTGCTATTGCCGAATTATCAGGTCAGTTTTTTGAGCAGGGGCAGCATATTGGATTCGTAACTGTATTAATTCCTCATGATCAGAACTCCGTAGTTGAACATATAATACCTGATATTGAATACATTGGCCCCGAGTTTGAAGAGGATGGACTAGCTGTTCGGATTACTATAGGCAACAGAACCATTCAAACTGGCATTAAAAGTGATCTCAAGAGCGATTGGACCCGTGATGACATTCGCCCTAAATACTCATGGGAATCAGGCAGGATAAAATATGGAGATATTGAAACAAATGGAGATTTTTTCTTCACAGATCGTACGGGCAACGACTTGTCATTTACGGTTGTAAACCTTACTCGTGCTACTTATAAAAATAAATTACTTTATCAGCAGCCATCTTCATATTTTGGGCTTAATTTTGACGGCAAGCCCGACCGGCCGGGAATTGGCAAGGCGAGATACTGGAGAGATACGATTGAAGTGACTGGGGAATAGATAATTATGAGTTATGA
>CAYXQX010000561.1:0-3093 GCA_964467485.1 uncultured Porphyromonadaceae bacterium
TGGGAAAATAGCGCAAAAGTAGTAGTTTCAAATGACCAAGGTCAGACATGGAAAATACGCGGAGCCGTAAATATTCCCAAAAAAGTTCGTGCTCCCGATGAGCACATGGTTATTGAACGAAAAGACGGTTCACTTTGGATGTTGGTACGTACCAAATATGGAATTGGGGAAAGTGTTTCAGCAGACAGGGGCTATACCTGGAGTCCTCTGGTGCCTTCAAATATCCAACACCCGAGTGCGAGGTTTTTTATCCGTAGGCTTAATTCAGGAAACCTGTTGCTTGTTAAACATGGCCCTATTGATATGCAGACAAAGCGTTCCCATTTAATGGCATTTGTATCTAAAGATGATGGATATTCCTGGTCAAACGGATTATTACTGGATGAAAGACCGGGCGTTTCATACCCCGATGGACAGCAGACAAGAAATGGAACTATTTACATTACTTATGATTACAAGCGTAGAGAGGATCAAAAAATCTATATGACAAATTTTACAGAAGATGACATCCTCTGTGGTTCCAACCGTAAAATATTGGAAGTTTTTAACAGCAGGAAGGTAATAAGCAAGGGCGGGAATCAATAACCATCCTTTACCGGTAATTCTTTTCAAAGCAATAAATTAATTAGTAATTAATTACCAATATCATGATTATCAATGGAAAATAAAAGTATTAAAAATAGGTCATTTGTAAAAAGGATATGGCTTATGATGCTGTCCATTGGACCTGGTATTTTTTGTATTGGGTATACAATTGGAACCGGAAGCGTAACATCCATGGCAAAAGCCGGTAGTGAATTTGGCATGCAGTTACTATGGGTATTGGTACTAAGTGTTCTTTTTGCATGGATCCTAATGGAGGCTTATGGCCGTTATGCAGTAGTAACCGGCAAAACAGCTATCCATAGTTTCAAAAAAAACTTCAAACACGGTAATGTTATAGCAATCGTTATTATTGTTGGTGTAGTGATTGGCCAGTGGAACTCCCTCTCGGGAATACTGGGACTTTCATCAAATGCTATATACGAATTAGTACATTTATTTTTACCTTCTACACCCTCAGAAAATTATTGGGCAGTGTTGGGAATTGCTATTTTTCTGATTATTGTTTTATACGGATTACTGCTGATTGGCAGCTATTCGTTTTTTGAAAAGATACTTATCATTTTTGTAACTTTCATGGGGTTATCTTTTATTATTTCAATGTTCATTGTATTACCAGAACCTACCGAGATATTAAAAGGATTAAAGCCTTCTATTCCTAATGTTCCCGGAGGAAAACTTATGGTTGCTGCTTTTGTCGGAACCACCATGGCAGCACCAACTTTTGTTGTACGCCCTTTATTAATGAAAGGGAAAGGATGGGGCAAAAGTAATACAAAAGAACAATCAAAAGATGCATTGAGTTCCGCCATCCTGATGTTTATTATCAGTGTATCTATCATGATAACTGCAACTGGTGCACTTTTCCATGAAGGGAAAACAATTGAAAAGGTTTTAGATATGGTTTATACATTAGAACCAATAGCAGGGAAATTTGCTGTTTCTATTTTTATCATAGGAACTCTTAGTGCCGGATTGTCGTCAATCTTCCCGATTTTAATGGTAGCCCCACTATTACTAGCAGACTATCAAAATGGCGAACTTGATACAAACTCAAAACAATTTAAGGTACTTACGGCTATTGCAGCGGTGTTTGGTTTGACGATACCTGTGTTAGGTGCAAATCCTATTGTTGCCCAGATAGCAACACAGGTGGCTAATGTTTTTATCCTTCCTTTTGTTATCGGGTCAATTATTTTCCTGGTTAATAACAAAAAAGAAATGGGTGATAAAAAAGCCGGGATTTTATTAAATATCGGAATGTATTCCGCATTTATTTTTTCCTGTTTCATTGCATATAACGGGATTGTTGCTCTACTTGAATTATTGTAATGTAATAAATATTCAGGGAAACGGCTATTCCGTTTATGGCTTTATATGAGTAAAAAAGAAATGAATCTACCAGATAAAAAAAACATAATGAATAAGAAAATAGTAAGTTTTGGAGAAATCATGCTTCGCTTGGCAGCCCCCGGCTACCTGCGTTTTAGCCAAGCTAATGAGTTTGTGGCTACGTATTGCGGAGGAGAAGCTAATGTTGCCGCCTCGCTGGCTAACTTTGGGATGGAGGCCGAGTTCGTAACCCGTATTCCCAAAAATGATATTGCGGATGCCTGTTTGAAAAGCCTGCATAAATTTGGAGTGAAAACAAACCATGTTATTTATGGCGGGGACCGGTTGGGCCTTTACTACCTGGAAACAGGTGCAGTTGCTCGTCCATGCAAAGTGGTTTATGACCGCGCACACTCTTCTATTGCCGAAATCCAACCCGGTATGATTAACTGGGAAGAGATATTGAGAAGCGCTGATTGGTTTCATTGGACCGGTATCACCCCTGCCCTATCTCAAGGTGCGGCGGAAGCCTGCCTTGAAGCTATTGAAGTTGCAAATAAGCTGGGAATTACTGTTTCCACCGATTTAAATTATCGTAAGAATTTGTGGAAATATGGTAAAACAGCATCTGAAGTCATGCCTGATCTGGTGGAACGATGTGATATTATACTGGGTAATGAGGAGGATGCTGAAACAGTATTTGGTATCAAACCCAAAGGTTTTGATGTTACCAAAACTTTAGGAAAGGTAGATGGAAATAAGTTTCAGTCGGTATGCGAACAGTTAATGAAGAAATTTCCGCGTGCAAGGAAAGTCATTTTCACCCTGCGGGGATCAATCAGTGCCAGCCATAATACCTGGGCAGGAGTTTTATACGATGGCAAACATCTGTATAAATCACCTACCTACGATATTACACACATAATTGACCGCGTGGGTGGCGGGGATTCTTTTATGGGCGGATTAATCTACGGCTTATTAAGTTATCCCGGAGATGACCAGAAAGCCCTGAATTTTGCCACAGCTGCATCGTGCCTCAAACATACCATTTATGGTGATTTTAACCTTTCAACGGTGGCCGAGGTGGAAAACCTGATGAAAGGAGATGGCAGTGGTCGTGTAAATAGATGAAACGAGCATAATAAAAAGTTATTTAAT
>CAYXQX010000562.1:0-3092 GCA_964467485.1 uncultured Porphyromonadaceae bacterium
GAAGCAGATTTTGCCGACAAGCACCTTCTCATTATGGAATTTCATCCGCTTATGGTTGAGCAGTACTTATTCTGATTTGTTGCAAGGGAAAAGAGAAGGCGTTTTGCAGAAGCATTGGCAGAGTATTCTTTGGTTCCGCTTTCTGCAATATAGGGGAACGTATCAAGGATACAATTATTCAGGCAAGATAGATGCCCAACTTCATCAAGGCTTTTATTATCCACCGGGGATTCTCTCTGAGAAAACGCCCGCACCGCGTGTTATTGAAAAGATAGAATATGAAAAATAAATTGACCTTAGCTATACTTGATGGAGAATACACCGTACACCGTTTCTCGCCAGAGAAAGATATTCCTTCAAGTGTATTGAAGAATGACTTCTTTTCTATAATAAAAACGGACGATGAGCTATCCATCGTCTGCGATGCTTCTCTTCCCTTTGCAAGTGAAAAAAGCGAATCTGGCTGGGCTTGTATGAAGGTACTTGGTCCTCTCGACTTTGCATTAACAGGCATTTTAGCCAAAATTTTTACCATATTAGCAGAGACCAGAATTAGCATTTTTGCGCTTTCGACTTATGATACAGATTATATTTTGGTGAAGAAAGATGGACTCGCTGCTGCAAAAGAAGTTTTGCAACGAGCAGGATATATTTTTGAAGACAAAGGTGCTTGTTATGGGAGTTAAGGAAAAGGGATCTTTCTTGCATTGGAATTATTTTCTTGCTTTAGAAAGCGATTTAGAAAATGTCTCTCGATATATTGAATTCAGTAACAAGAATTTTAAGACTTACTCTATTGAACTTGCTCATTTGTTGCTTGCAGCATCATCAGAAGTTGATGTAATTGCCAAAGAAATTTGCAAACTCCTAGAGCCTTCTGAGAAGGCTGGAAATATAAATGAATACCGCGAAATCATACTAAAACATTACCCTGACTTCCCTAATGAGGAAGTATTTGTTTCTCGATACGGACTTTCTTTCAAACCTTGGATCAATTGGGGTGAACGAAAAATTCCCAATTGGTGGAAAAGCTACAATAAAGTTAAACACCATCGAAACGATCATTTTTCTGATGCAAATCTTCAAAATGTGCTCAACTCATTAGGAGGGTTGCTTATTATGGCATTCTATTTTTATAAAATAAAATTCTCTCTTGATAACCCGGATGCATTTCGACGCAACGGAGATGTAATTCGAGAACTGAGGCCAACATCAGATTTTATGAGACTCTCAGAAGATTATTATCCTGGTATTCGTAGTACTAGTAGCAAATCCTAATATTGAAAGTCCTTTTGAAAGCAAACGATAACTTATGAAAATCGCCGCCCTTGTTCCCATGAGACACCACTCCCAGCGCGTGCCGGGAAAAAATTATCGTGAAATAGCTAGAAAGCCGCTCTTTCATCATATTATTGAGACTCTGCTCGCCGTTTCTGAGATAGATACGGTTGTCGTGGATACTGATTCAGAGCCAGTTATGGCTGGTTTGCGTGAGCATTTCTCTTCAGTGAAGATTATCAACCGCCCTGAGCATTTGCGGGAAGATGACCGCCCAATGAACGATATTTTGCTCCACGATACAGAGCAAATCGAAGCGGATTTTTATTTGCAGACGCATAGCACAAATCCACTTTTGCGCTCGGAAACGGTATCTGCTGGGATTCAGGCTTTTCTCAAAGCGTATCCTGCCAAAGACTCACTTTTCTCGGTAACACGGTGGCAAACCAGATTATACGATCGTCACGGCACAGCCATCAATCACAATCCTGCAGAACTCATCCAAACGCAGGATTTGCCACCCGTCTACGAAGAAAATTCCTGCATCTATCTTTTTACGCGTGAAAATTTACTCAAGTATAATCATCGTATCGGGCCTAACCCGCTGATGTTTGAAATCCCCACACTCGAAGCCATTGATATTGATGTAGAATCCGATTTTCAGATCGCCGATATTCTAATGAGAGAGCGCCATGACTAAAACCGTTTTGCTGACCGCCCCTTACATGATCCCGTTTCTCGACCGTTTCCGTCCAATTTTGGAAAGCTACGGGCTGGAGGTGATCGTGCCCAAGGTTGAAGAGCGGATGGAGGAAGCCGACCTGTTGAAATATGCGGGGCAATTTGACGGGGCGATTTGTGGGGATGACCGCTACACGGCGCGCGTGATTGAAGCCTGTGCGCCGCGCCTGAAAATCATCTCGAAATGGGGAACGGGGATCGATTCGCTCGACACCGAGGTTTGCTCTCGTTATGGAATCATCATCGGGCGGACACAGAACGCATTCACCACCCCCGTCGCAGATACCATTCTTGGCTATATACTCGCCTTTTCCCGCCGTCTTCCTGCGATGGACAAAGCAATGAAAAAGGGCGAATGGATTAAAATTCCAGGAAAGTCTTTAAGTGAATCTACGCTGGGCATAATCGGAGTCGGGAATATCGGTAAAGCCGTCATGCGCCGCGCCAAAGCCTTCGGAATGAAGGTTTTGGGGACAGATATAATTGACATTGACCATGTTTTTATCAGCGAGAGCGGTATCGAAATGACCAATCTCGAATATCTGTTATCGAACTCTGAGTTCATTTCTATCAATTGTGATTTGAATCCCACCAGTCAACATCTCATCAACGCCGAAACACTGGCACAGATGAAAGAGTCCGCTGTTCTCATCAACACCGCGCGCGGTCCTATTGTGGATGAAAAAGCATTGATTTCTGCGCTAGAAGCCGGCAAACTCGGCGGCGCAGCAATGGATGTTTTTGAAGTTGAGCCACTCCCAGAAGATAGCCCCCTCAAGAAAATGGATAACGTCATGCTTGCTCCACACAACTCCAACTCAAGCCCTGCTGCGTGGGAGCGCGTACATTGGAATACGATCAAGAATTTATTGGATGGGCTAGAAATTGACAGCAATCAGTTATTAGAGAGTAGAGAATAGTCACCAATATAACTTTGTAGTAAGGACTTCAGTCCTTTCGTTTTGAGTGAAGGACGACTGAAGTCGTCACTACAAAGTGTGTACAAAAAGAAGTTTAAACCTATGAAAAAAACAATTCTTATCACAGGCGCAACCGGTGGTATTGGTCGTGCC
>CAYXQX010000563.1:0-2360 GCA_964467485.1 uncultured Porphyromonadaceae bacterium
AATCAGCGAAGAGCTGGAAGCCCAGGTCGGTTAAATGAATTCCGTCGACTGTTCCTTCATGACTACCTCCCATAGCGTCATCATTTTTTATGTACATCACATTTTCATCTCCCCTATATGTTAATTCCTTGTATTGATTTTCTAGCACCTGGTTCTTTTCTTCAATCTCTAATCTATAGTTGGTATCCAGAAAAGCTTTCTCATAAATAAGATTTTCAACAAAGATTATTGGTGTATCGGGGTGTTTGGTTCTTATTAAATCGACCAATGGGATAGTTCGTTCCTCTACCTCCTTGGAATTCATATTGGGCAAACAATCAATAACATAAAATGCTGCATCAATATCGGATATCAGCTCAAGCAATTCCGTTTCCATTTTGCCATTACCACTGAACCCAAAATTGATAACATCTACATCTAATGCCCTGGATATTATACTTGTGTGAACCATACCGGGCCTCGAAGCGCATCCTCCCTGCGTAATGCTAGTTCCATAAAAAACAATCGGCTTTTCATCCAATGGCTCTGGTTTTATTATAAGACTGTTCTCATCAACACCTATCTCCAGACTTGTAACGCCATCGTAAAGAGGTAGGAATAACTTATACTCCCGCATTCTTTCAGTCATATTACTGACCAGAACAGCTTCATTATCAACGCCAGATGGTCTTCCAGTATTTACATACTGCCATTGTCCTCTGTTTTTGAAATAGAGATCAACTCCCTTAATACCGGATTCAGCCATGTGGTTCATCTTGTTATTATTGAGGACAGACCATTTAGCTTTTATCTTTGATGAATTTGACAGGAACCGTACGGTAATCCCGGCTGAATTCTTTGACAGATTCCAAACAGGTGCTCTAACCTTTTCCTTGTATGATGAAGGCAGCCTGTCGTATGGACTTTCCTTCTCACTATCAGGAATATTCGTCCCTTCAATAAGAAAATAATCCATGCCATAATACTTAATTTCAGCCTGTTGTTCTGTTTCCTGAGCTGTCAGAAAACCACAAAAGCTTACAAACAAACCAATAAAAATAAATCTCTTCATAGTACTAATTTTCTATTCATTATTTTAAATCAGGATAGATGAGTCACCCGTCACCTATAAACCTTGACTTTAATATTTTCAAGTGTCACAAGTCCCTTATGAACAACTTCATCCAAAAATGGCATTATCTTTTCAATATTCTCAGGTGTGTCAACAATTTCAATTATCACCGGCATGTGAGAAGACAATCTAAGAATTTTTGCGATTGAAATTCTGGAATCTGCTCCAAACCCCATTATACCTTTGGTAACAGTTGCACCAGCCAGATTCAACTCCTTGGCCTCATACACAATTGCTTCATAAAGTGGTTTCCCTTTATAAGTATTATCCTCATCAATGAAAATGCGCAGCTGTTGTCCTTGTTCCGGTAATGTCATCCTATCGTATTAAATTGATTAAACCTTTGGCAGCTATAAATCCAAGAAAAACCATTAATATTCCCAGAATATTGCTCGCCAAAATGTTGACCAAAGCCAATTTTGTTTCTCCATCACGAAATAGATTCAAAGTTTCCAATGCATAAGAGGAGAAAGTTGTATAACCGCCAAGTATCCCTATAAATACAAAAGTCCTGACGTTAGAAGATATTCTTTCGGTTTCCCATAAACCCCAGATAAATCCAATAATCAGGGCTCCCGTGAGGTTAACCACTAATGTACCCCAGGGAAAGCCCCCATCAACAAATTTATGTGTCAATCCCGATATTCCATAGCGGGCCAGTGTTCCTACTGCTCCGCCTGCTATAAGCAATAATATTTTAGTCATCCACAATTGGTGTTCAATTCGACCTTAATTCATATTTTTCCATTTCCATTTCCCAGGCTTCAAGCAAAGAAAGAAGACTTTCTTTTTTATCCTGATATTGTTCTATCAGGTTATTCTGCTCAGACAGATCATCCTTGAGATTAAAAAGGAATTGTTTATCCTTAACAATCAGGAGTTTCCAATCTCCCAGGCGAACTGATTTCTTATCCTGAAAGCGCCACATAATAGGGCGTTCCGACAAACCCAAATTAGAATAATCATCTGAAAAGACTGACATAAAACTCAAGCCATCAAACTCATATTCTTCCACATTATCCTGCTTAGTCAATTCTACCAGAGCAGGAAATATATCCATTGAAACAACAGTTTCGTCTGTTAGTCCTGGCACTATTTGCCCTTCCCAATAAGCTATTGCAGGAACTCTATGCCCACCTTCCCATAAACTTGCTTTAAACCCTCTGAGAGGATAATTTGATCCCCCTGTGGCAGCACCATTATCCGAGCAGAAAAAGACCAGTGTATTAGAAAGCAAGCTCTCTGATTT
>CAYXQX010000563.1:2370-3086 GCA_964467485.1 uncultured Porphyromonadaceae bacterium
TCCCAATACCTTCATCCATTACCTCAACCATTTCCTTATAAGTTTTTTCAACATTAACCTTGGTACCGGGTAATCTAAAATCCGGACCTACTTTCCTTACAGGTGGATCCAGTCTACCCTGATAGGGATAATGAGGAGCCTCGTGAGCCAGATAAAGGAAGAATGGCTTATTCTTATTCTCCGAAATAAACTGAAGCGCTGACTCAGTGAACAAATCTGTGGAATACCCCTTTTCATCCAAAGTATCTTTGCCCTCCCACCAATCAAAATAGCCCTCCTGATCTACATGGGAATGATAATCCACATTGCCGCTTACATATCCTTTGAAATAATCGAAACCATTATTGACAGGAGAGAAGCTTGTATCATATCCCAAATGCCATTTACCAATAATACCAGTTGTATAATCCTGGCTCTTCAAATATTCTGCAATAGTTAACTCATCTGTTGAGAGTCCTGTATGCCTGTGACTTTTTGCCGTCACAACTCCCTCTATTCCTGATCTTTGCTGGTATCTGCCAGTCATCAGAGCCGCTCTCGTTGGGCTGCAAACGGCTCCACTGGAATGATAATCCAAAAACCTAATACCTTTTTGGGCCAGGTGATCAATATTGGGAGTATTAATCTTAGTGCTGCCATAACAACTTAGGTCGTTATAACCCAGATCATCAGCCATTATCAATATGATATTTGGCTTTATTGATTCTCCCGAACGA
>CAYXQX010000564.1:0-3064 GCA_964467485.1 uncultured Porphyromonadaceae bacterium
TGCGGCTAAAAAGTCTCCACTAAATTTTCACCAAATCTGTCCGGCACCCTCTGACACCAAACATAATGTTGATTTATAATGCTGTTAATAATCAGGGAGACTAAACAATGACTGAGACTAAACAATGAGTGAGTTCTTAGCCAGTTCTAAGCTCTGGTCAAATATCATCGGAGGGATTGTATCTGCATTTATCTTAGCTGGGTTCAATTGGATCATAAATACTTATAAGAGGAAAAACCTCAACGAATTGGTTATCATTGAAAAGGAAATAACGAAGCTTTTAGATGATGAACTTATTAGCCCTCCAGACCCAAACGAATGGTATGATTTATCCACAAGTATCCACAATAGAGCGATATCAACAGCTAATAAATTATCCCCTACAGCTAGAGCATCAATTGAATCAATAAGCGTGCAGTATACGGTGGTGATGCAGTCGATCATTGGTACCCAATTCTCAAAGACATTAAGAGTCAAATCCTAGAAATATTGAAGGCTCACATTTAATAATCTGAAATAATTGAGAAAGGGACCAATATGAGAGAATCGCTTAAACAATTTAAAGACCGAATTGGAAGCTGGGAAGGCCGGTTCTATCTAATCATCAGCCTATTGCTGATGGTTGTATATTTTCTCCTTTTAGTTCCCACCCTCAGATTAGGAATCAAACATATTGCTGAACTGCTGCTTCAGAGGACTATTAATAATATTGTCTGGGATGAATTCCTTTTACAGAAACGGAATTACCTCGTTTTTGGGAGTTTGACAGCTTTCATATTCTTCGCCATTGATGTTGACGCAATCATAAGAAGGATTGGATTATTCCTAAGGAAAAAGGGGTTATCCCATAAATGGATCAGAGTGATTGGTATCGTACTGATATGGTCTCTATGCTTAGCTTTGTTTCTGAGAGGAAATATCCAAAATCCCAATTTTTGGTTTGATGAAAGCGGCCAATTTTGGATGGCCAAGGGATTAAACCATTATTCAGATCCCTTCCAATCTAGCGGTGGCATACGAGATGTCTTGGAAAATAACGCCGGATTTAATTTGGATCCGGGTGGGTTTACAGTTATTCTCCATCTCTGGACATTGATTTCAACCGCTCCTGCTTGGCTGCGGTTTTTGCCAATGATATTCTTTTTGGCTTCAATGATCCTGGTCACCAAGCTCTCTCTCATCTGGCATTCTCATTCACCCCTTCCTTGGTTTTCCGGCCTTCTTCTACTTACCTTGAGACTTCCATCAAAATATGCCCTGGAATTGCGGCCCTACAGTATGGAAATGTGTTCAGCACTTCTTTCCCTTTATTGCTATTACCAAACCAAACATATTATCAAGAGTCCAAAATTCGCTTTGATAGCCGGTATATCACTTGGCATCATGATTACTTCACGTTACTCTGCTTTGATTTTTCCGTGGATAGTTGTAGTGCTTATTTTTTTCGAACTGATACAAACGAAATCAAGTCTAAAGAGCCTAAGGAATTTTGGGTTCTTCTGTTTCCCAATATTGGTCAGTAGTATTCTTATACTACTGATGCTCCACTTTCAAAACCCGAGTGTGAATCCCCCTACCTACGTATTAAATTTAACTATCAAAGAGGGGAATCTGTCTCAGATCCTATTCAACCTGCGGGCCCTAGTTGTATATCTGCCATTCCTAATATTCATATTCCTGTTTTTTACAAAAATCAAAAGGGGAGATTTTGCGCCATACAGAAAATATTTAGTCTTCTCTTTGTTCGCAAACGGCGTGTTCTTAATATTATCAATCCTTGGCAAATATCCCTGGTCATTTACATCAAGGTTTGATATATCCATTAATATATTAATGGGAATCTCTATACTTCCTCTTCTGGTTTTTATGGTGGACCAAATATCTTTACTAACAAAACAGAAGACCGTCTGGAAGATGGCATTCACGCTGCTCTTAATGGTCACAATCTATAAGGCAGATTCATTCAAATTTCCAGCTAATGATTCCGTGTATGAAAATATCCTCAATTGTGGAATCACGGAAAACATGCACGGTTTGGCTAATATCAATGCATCTCCGACAATTAGATACCTCTTTGAGTATGGACCGTTACAGGACGTTGATGGAATTTACCGGAATATCGATTGGTTCAATGACCCCAAAGAATTGCTAACAGATCTGGATGATTATGATTATCTAATCCTCTCCCATTTCTCATTATCCAAATCCGAATTGGATCCTATCCTCAAGGTAAGGCACTCCTGGGATGAGTGCAGTAATAAAAAACCGTCCTATATTTACTTGAACCGGATCAAATAAGGAGCAATTTTGGCAGAATTAAAGTAAGAGCATTTTGTCCCAGATATAGTGCAAATATTATCTCAATAGAAGATGGAAGTAGAAGAACTTAGTGACGTACCTCCAAAGATTTTCTACTTAATAAGCGCATCATCGGTTTTTACCTCTAATCCATAATAGCTACTGACGCATTTATTACTTAGTCCTGCAATATTTATTACGGGCATGACAGTTATGGAATCGTACCCTTCTGTTTTAGCCTGCCGGATTAATTGATCAACCTTATCCCATTCCAAAGCATAGGAGGCGAATCGCGGTTGTAGTTGCATTGCCTTATAGGTTGCTCTAAGAGTACCAAGTGTAAACAGGATAAAAATACTCAACGCGGTCACTTTAAACAACTGCAAAGATCGTGTGTCGATTCCCATGAATGATCTGCGAGTTTGAGCGTATTTTCCCAAAATGTATCCCCAAAACGCTAGAGCGCATACCAAAATATAAGTTGGAATTATTGATGTGCGACTTGGTGGTGCTGATGACGTGCCATAAGCTGCAGGTGAGAAACAAGCAAAAAGTAGCAAAAATGTTATCGGAGGAAGCCAATGAAGTACTATTAAAATCACCTGCCTTGAAATTGTATTCGGTCTATCATCCGAAATCATCTCTGACCCTAGTAAAGCGGAATACCCTACCAATCCCGGAATACTAAGTAATTTTATCGGAGAGAATATTATACTTCTTACAAATTGCATCATGCTTTCCATCGCAATCTTTATAATTATTAGCA
>CAYXQX010000565.1:0-916 GCA_964467485.1 uncultured Porphyromonadaceae bacterium
GAGGGTACAACCTGGACTGTAGCAAAAAGCGAAGAGAGTAAATCTGAAGCTACTAGCTGGACTGTTGAGCAAGATCAGGATAAAAAGAAGGAACAAGGAAAGGATGAGAAATTATACAGTATTACTGTCGATGGCAAAACCAAGATCCTTAATCTAAGTGATATAGAGAAGCTAACAGAGGATTCGGGGGAAAATGTAACTAAAGAGAAAATAATTGAATTAGTATCTAAAAAGGATGAGAAATTATACAGTATTATGATCGATGGCAAAGAAAAGATCCTTAATCTAAGTGATATAGAGAAGCTAACAGAGGATTCGGACTTACTACATAAAAAGTTATACATTTATGAAAAAGAACATTTTAGCTCGGATTGTTATTTCATTTCTTATTCTGTCTTTGGTTCTTGTAGGCTGCAATAACCAGGATCAGGGCGAGGTTCAGGTAATAGATGTTGTTGGCAATATGAATAATACCAGGGACATTAAGTTGTCGGATATTGCTGATGAGGTTCAATATATACCCTTGGAAACCAATTCGGAATGTATCCTTTCGAAAGGATACACTATAGTTCCTACAAAAGACTATTTTTTTATTGCAGATGGGGAAAAACCCCTATTTGTTTTTGATCGTGAAGGAAAATTTGTACGCAAAATTGGTGCAGTTGGCAGAGGACCAGGAGAGTTTCATAATTGTAATCAATTCCACATTGATGAAGAAAAGGGAGAGGTATATGTATTTAACCAGAAAGAGTTCGTTATTTATTCTTGGGACGGCGAGTATATATCCACAGTTAAATTCCCATTTGGAGGAGTCATGTCATATCACATGTCTAGTCTTGGCGACTTTACATTTTTTCATTCTATGATGGGTACGAACTCTTCAATATTTAAGGTGTACTTAACCGACAGGGATTTA
>CAYXQX010000565.1:926-3053 GCA_964467485.1 uncultured Porphyromonadaceae bacterium
GACATTTTATGGGAACAAAAAGTTAACGCGGCCTATTCTTTATCGGTAGGAACACAAGTGCTGAATTGGGATGACGAAATTTTGGCTCAAATTGAATTCTGTGATACTATTTATGCAATCAATCGAAACTTGCTTTACCCAAAAGTTTATTTAGATTTTGGAAGCACAAGGTTTACAACAGATATGTTGGCGGTACATGACCCTATGAAGTTGATGAGTGCTATTGATAATCACGTATTTAATTACAGCCTGGCAACTATTGATGATATTTGGGGTATCAAGTTTTCCTTGGAGCAAAAAGAATATCTGGGTCTTCTTAATCCTGATAATCAAGAGCTTGTTTTTGCTTCCAGAGTTGACACTTCTATGAGTGGGTTTATTAATGACATTGATGGAGGGCCGGGATATTTCCCTTCTAAAAAATTCAAGGAAGATGATTGGATTGTAGCTATTTCAGCCTTTGATTTTCATAATATGTATCAAAACGGACAATTTAAAAATGCTGATGTGATTGATCCTGATGCCAATAAAATCCTGAATAAAATGGCTGCCAAACTGGATGAGAATGATAATCCGGTTTTGATGCTTTTGAAGAAGAAAACGAATCCAACAATATGGTAGGGGGTGAGGTCTTACACCCGCTCTGGCACAATATAAGGTGCCCGATAATTCCTCGTCAGCATCATATTGGCTTCATCATTATCAATAAACCTTTCGAATTCATCGGAGAAGCGAAGGTTTGTTCCTACTCTTAGGGCTATATTGGCCAGGTGAGGTAGGGCTGTTGACATGTGTCCGGTTTCGATATCGGCATTGAGGGTGAACCTGTCTTCTGAGCGGACACCATCGATGAAGTTGCCGAAATGGCCCTTGCTGTCGGGTGCTGCTCGGAAGGTTTTGTCACCTCCAATAGCTGCACTTGCATCCATCCCTGCTCCGGCAAATGCCTCTTTGCTTCTGCCTTTATATGCCTTCCAGTTGCTTCCGTTAATCTCCATATATCCTTCTGTACCGAAGAAGAGATTGCCAATCTTGACGTTCGTACTTGCTTCACCATTGGTATAACGACCACGGGTTTCAAACTCAAGCAGTTTGCCGTCTTCATATTCGAAAACTGACATCTGAGTATTTGGAGTTGTCTGAGCACATTTTTTTGGATCAATCCCATAGATACCACCCATTGATTGAATCTTTATGGGATGCTCTTTTTTGTTCAGTCCCCAGCGGGCAATATCGAACTGATGAGGTCCCTGGTTTCCTGTATCCCCATTACCGGTTTCCCAGAACCAATGCCAGTTGTAGTGTCCTTTTTTCTCATTATATGGACGCCATTGACAAGGCCCTAACCACTTATCATAATCCAGTGTTGGAGGCGGCATACTGTCTGGAGTTATTCCAAAGGAATCACGTGGTTTGAAGCACATTCCTCTTGCTTCAAACACATCACCAATGCCACCATCATGGAGAAAATTCATGGCTTGCATAATATTACTGATGGAACGATTCTGGAATCCAACCTGAACTATTCTGTTGTATTTACGGGCAGCTTCTACCATTTTACGGCCTTCCCAGATGTTATGGGAAGCCGGTTTCTCAACGTAAACATGCTTTCCTGCCTGACAGGCCCAAACAGTTGCAAGGGCATGCCAGAAATTTGGTGTGGCAACTACAACAGCGTCTATATCAGGATCATCATAAATTTCCCGCATATCGGTGACCGTACCTGGCTTATTTCCGTTCTGCCTTTCGGCAGCTTCTGCCACCCTCTTATCAAAGAACTGGGAGTCAACATCACAAATAGTCTTGATGTCAACACCATCTTTATGCATTCCGGCGAAGCTTTTAAGCAGATCTCCACCACGTCCGTGGAGGCCAATGACTCCCATTACTACCCTGTCATTTGCTCCCATAATGCGGGCATAGGATTTTGCTGAAAAAGCATGAGCTCCTACTGATACTCCGACAGCTCCTATGGCTGACTTTTTGATGAAATCTCTTCTGTTGGACATATTCTTCGGGTTACGGGTTTCGGGTTTCGGGTTTCGGGTTTCGTTACGGGTTACGGGTTTCGGGTTACGGGTTGCTTTTGCAAGGTATTGTTTTCCGATCTTAATTTCAAGGGGTTTC
>CAYXQX010000566.1:0-3051 GCA_964467485.1 uncultured Porphyromonadaceae bacterium
TGTCTGCAAGCAGGCAATCTATAGTATCAATTCCAAGCAATTCAAGGTAAGACTGCATGAGTTCGATTCGTTCTGATGCCTAGGAATTGCCAAATTTTGGCATCATCTTAAACAAAATGGAAAAGGCAAAGCCCTGAAAAAACATTAGCAAGAACCAGGATATTGATGTTTGTAGTTCCAATAGATATTCCGACATGAACCCTTGTATTCTTGGTAGAGAAGACTCAATTTTCACATCAGTATCGAAACTAGTCGCCAGTCACTTAAGGATTTGTTATGACTTGTATATTCTCTAACTTTAAGCTACTACTAAACCGAAGAATACTGAAGGCAAACACCATGGATTATCCAGAGAAGAACCTTCACAAAAAATCCTAAAACATTGCTATATTTGCCGAGAATTAACGTTTATTTAACTTGCAACGTTCCATGAAAAGACTTTGGCCTGTTCTGCTGTTATTACCTATTCTTTTGATAGCCTGTGCAAAAGAACCTGGAGTAGGGGGTGCTTTCAATATTGTAGGGAAAGTTTATGCATACGACTACAATGCAGAAATGACTAATTTGAGAACTCAATATTATGCCCCGGATGAAGATGTTTTCATCATTTATGGAGACGATACGATATTCAGCGACAGAACACGTACTAACTTTGATGGAACCTACCGTTTTCAGTATCTAAGACCGGGTACATACACCATTTTTGCATATTCGAAAAATTTGGAAACCAGGCTTCCTCCCCTTTATGCAGTCAAAAAAACAGTAAGTATCTTGTCGGATCAGGATATAGTGACTATAGAAGACATTGAAATCGTTAAATAAGTTTTTTCACAATAAGTAATTCTCACTTGAAATTATACGAAGAAATAGTTAAGGGATTTGATCCGATTCATCTGGATGAAATGGGTGATGTGAGGCTCATGAACCGCACTGATGACAAGTATTTGTTTCATATCGATCAATTACCTGCCATACTTAAACGGGCTATTCACGATTATCAGGCACTGGAAATTAGTAAGCAAAGGGTAATGGGGTATGAGAGTCTGTACTACGATACAACTGATCACCTAATGTACCGGCTTCATCATAATCAAAAGCTGAATAGGCATAAAATTCGCATCAGGCAATATCTTGATTCTCAGGAATTCTTCCTCGAAGTAAAGTTTAAGAATAATAAGGGCAGAACACAGAAGCAAAGAATCACTGTTGGTGGTTATCATTCACTTTCAGAACCAGGCTCAAGAGATTTCATTTCAGCTAATTCTCCTTATTCTGTTGAGAATATTGAAGCAAAACTGTATACTTCATTTGAGCGGATAACACTGGTAAATCCTGCCGGTAAAGAACGGATAACACTGGATCTTAACCTGACCCTTCACAATAATTGCAATAGCATAACTATTCCCTATCTGGTTATTGCGGAGGTGAAACATGAACAGAGTTCTGTAAACGATGGGTTTGGCAAGCTTCTTCAAGAAGAAAGAATCTTTCCTAAAAGAATAAGTAAATACTGCGTTGGCACGAATCTTTTATATCCAGAGCTTAAACATAACAGATTCAAACCTAAGATATTATATTTGAACAAAATCGATAGAACCAAACAATATGATAAGCTATATTCTGCAATTATTTGATCTCTCCTCCATTCTGGGAGCCATTTTTCAAACCGGAGATGCACCTATTGAGGGCATACAGTTTTTTGGCATTAAGTTGATTAATCCTACTGATTTCTGGGGACTAATTATTCGCTTTACGTTTAACTTTTTAATCATTTTCGTTTTGGTCAAAGCGATTTACTATTCGCAAAACAAGCGAAAGGAATATGTATTCATCTTCTTTATGATGAATGTAATCGTTTTCCTGCTGTGTTTTATCCTGCAGAAATACGATGTTGGGCTTGGATTTGCACTGGGTTTATTTGCTATGTTTGGAATTATCCGGTACCGAACCGATCCAATTCCAATTAAAGAAATGACCTATATTTTTATGGTTGTAGGTATTGGTGTTTTCAATGCACTTGCAGGTAAAAAAATCAGTTATGCAGAGCTGCTTGTCGCTAATCTGATTATCCTGCTTATTACCTGGTACCTTGAAAGATACTGGATGTTGAAGCAAAATGGAACCATCAGGATTAATTATGAGAGAATTGAACTGATCCATCCCGACAGGCGAGAAGAATTAATTCAGGATTTAAAGGACAGAACCGGGCTGGATGTAGTTAGTGTCAGTGTGGCCAAAATGAGCTTTTTGCGAGATACGGTACGTCTGGTAGTTTCCTATAAACCTGAAAAGTAATAGTTCAGCCTAGACTTTCGTGAAGTTAAATCATATTATCCCGATACTGCTGTTATTGGCTGGGGTTCTGCTCTTGCCTCAATGTTCTTTTGCTCAGGAAAGTGACGCAAACCTCTGGACTCGTTTTGCATTGAAATATGATATTAGTAAAAATACAAGGCTCGCAGTTGAAGAGGAATTCAGATTCTTCAATAATGCTTCTATGCTGGAAGAAAATCACACTGAAATTGGCATTAAAAGTGAAATTGTTAATCGCCTGAACCTAGGTGCCTATTATCGTTTTATCTATGAAACGGATGTTGACCGGTACTATTCTCTCGGTCATAAGGGCTGGCTGCAAATAGAGTATTTATTGTTGGATAAGGACCTGGAAATATCAGTCAGAAACCGCCTTCAGGCAACTGTACAAAATCTACATTCAAGTGAAAACGGGCACATCCCGGATTGGTATAATCGTTACAAACTCAGTATCGAATACAAACCCAAAAAGGCTGTTTGGGTACCCAGTGGAGATATTGAATTGTGGCATGCCCTAAATCCGAAAGGCAAACCAATGATTGATAAACTGAGAGCCACCACGGGACTAGAATACCGCTACAATAGTAACTGGAGATGGCAGATATTTTATGCTTTCCAAAAAGAACTCCAGGTAGCAAATCCTGGAACCGATCATATCTGGGGAATAGCCAGCACGTATCTGATTAACTAAAGTTTGATTGCTTTATTTGTTTGTATAAGTATTCCATCAACCTTTAG
>CAYXQX010000567.1:0-3051 GCA_964467485.1 uncultured Porphyromonadaceae bacterium
TTTTGAGTAACTTAAAGCATGAAGTATATCCAAGGACAAAACAGAAATCAGACCTGCCTTTTTCCTGTCAGTTTAGAGGATAGTATTGAGTTTGACAATGAAGTCCGGCTTATCGACCTTTTTGTCGATAGTTTATCTCTGAAGGATTTTGGTTTTAAGGTAGTGTTTGTTGAGAACGGGAGGCCAGCTTACAAGCTGAGAAGAATTATGAACATTATCGGAAAGAAAGAACTGAAAGCCTGGTTAAGTAAACTTATTTCTGTTTTTATTCGGGTTTTCAAGCAAATATCAACTCATAAATTTGGTTTGAGTCATTTATTTATTCAAACTGAAAATCAGGTAATTATTTTTGGAATACCGTCAAAAACACTAAATTTAGCTTAAGATAAACCAGAAACGGAGGTTTTTAGACGAACTGCCGTTAGCTTGCATTTTAAAAAAATCCGATTCAATTAATAAGATGAGCAAACTAAAATTGTAATTGGCATTATTATTGATAAAATTACCTTAATTCTAAAAGATTATTCACTAATAAATTTAAATTATGAATAATTTGAATTTAATCAAAAGCCTATTGATAGCAACTTCATTTTCTTTTATTTTGCTTTTGCAAAGCTGTGAAAAGGATTATGATTCTATTGACTCATCATCTCAGACATTTTTAGGAAAAGAAAATACTTTTCGAAAGTATGAAATTACAACATGGCAATATGAAGCAAATTCGAATGTGCCATTTGTAAAGATTACTGATTCATTATATAGGAATCTATCAATAGATTCAATAATGATATCACAAGGAGTGGTAACACAAGCATCTTTACATGAAACCCTTATACCTTATGATATTAGTTGGAATGTAGTTTCAAATCCTACCCTTTATAATGATGGTTTGCAGATAAAATCAACTACAGAGGTATACGATTTAAATACAGAGTTACGATATATATCTAACAATAAGACTTATTCAAAATCAATAACTCAAAGAATTGAAGGATATATTTGTTTTGAAAATGGTAAGACTTATGATTTTATTTTTGGTGACAGTTCTAAGAATACTATTCTAGCAGAACCTCTTTATGTTGGTGTTAATTGGATTAGACAAAGCCGTCATTATAAAAATGATAAAGGGGGCATTGAATTATTTCAACAAGAGTGTAGAGTTCTCGGTCTAGAGCAAGTGGAAGTGAAAGCCGGAAAGTTTTTTGCATATAAAATAGAAATTATGAATCATTGGGTAGATTTAAATTCAAAAAGCCTAAGGAATTATGAATACTATGTTCCCGACGTTGGACTGATATTAGAAGAAAGTGATTCAAATGTGTATCAGACATCAATAAGTTGGTCTGGTGATACCGCAACAATATATTTTAGACAGAAATATAGGAAAGAATTAGTTAACTATAATTTTATGAATAAATAATTGTATAGTAGATTTATCGCAAAAAAACGCAAGCTAACAACAATATAGTGTAGCGGGGGAATACGTCTCGCATTTATCATTTTGTCTCCGTTTCAACTTTTGCAACGGTGGATAAAAATACGTTCTAAAATTCCCGCCGACACCATATTGCCAAATGTTGTGGTGCATATAAAGAGACAAAACGATAAACATTAACTATATGAATGGCATGAAGAAACTAATAGTGATTATTCAAATTCTTGTGCTTCCAATTCTAAATGGATATTCTCAGGACGGGGTTTATAATATTAAGGATTATGGAACTATTGGAGATAGTGCAACATTGTGCACTAAAGCTATTCAAAATACCATAGATATATGTGCTGCCCATGGAGGAGGGAAAATCATAGTACCTCCCGGTAATTATTTAACTGGTGCACTGTTTCTGAAAAGTAATATTTGCTTTGAAATATTTCCGGGTGCAACACTTATGTTTGATGATAATATAGAAAACTGCCCAATAGTTGACGGCAGATGGGGAGGAATTGAAAAATATATATACGCATCTTTATTTACTGGACATAATTTGGAAAATGTATCTATTATTGGCAGAGGAACTATCGACGGACAAGGAGAAGCATGGTGGGAGGCCCACTATAAAAACAATAAACTAAGAAAAGAACATGGACTAATAGGTCGCGAACCGGATAATCCGGATGAAAGTCTGCTAAAAGTACCACGACCAAGAATAATAAATCTCTATAACTGTACAAATGTTTTAATTTCAGAATTAACAATTAAAAACTCTCCTGCATGGACCATTCACCCCGTATACTGCGAGAACGTAACTATAGAAAAAATATCAATAATTCAACCCTACGATTCGCCAAATACGGATGGAATAAATCCTGAATCGTGTAAAAATGTTCGCATAATCAATTGTTTTATTGATTGTGGTGACGACTGTATTACAATTAAATCAGGATATAACGAAGATGGAAGAAGAGTAGCTAAAGCTTGTGAAAATATAGTTATCAGCAATTGTACGTTTGCACATGGCAGGAGTGCGATTGGAATAGGAAGTGAAATGTCGGGTGATGTGCGAAATGTTACTATTTCTAATTGCGTATTTAACGGAACGCTGCGGGGTATCCGAATAAAAACCAGTAGAGGAAGAGGTGGGATTGTTGAAAATTACAGAGCTGATAATATTATAATGAACAATGTTGAAACTGCTATCTCTATTGATATGTTTTATGGTAAAAAGGATACAACAAGGCTTCCTGTAACAATTGAAACCCCTTTCTTTAAAAATATTCATTTGAGTAATATCACAGCAATCAATGTCAAAAATGCAGCTCAAATAACAGGTTTACCCGAAGCTCCTATCGATGATTTTTCTATTGTAAACTCAAATTTCACGGCTAAAAATGGTTTTGACATCAGTTTTGTGCAAAACATCAAACTTAAAGACATAAACGTTAATTGTGAAAATGGGAATCCCTTGACTATTAATCGGGGATATGACGTTGAGATAGATAATTTTGGGTCCGATTCTCACTCGAATAATGAAGCAGTTATAAAACTGAACAACAGCAATGACATTTATATTCATACCTGCAGCGTTAAGACATCAACTAAAACATTCTTAA
>CAYXQX010000568.1:0-3046 GCA_964467485.1 uncultured Porphyromonadaceae bacterium
AACATTAAAACCGTTAATGGACGATTCGCGTGGCTGCTGATCTGCTTCATTCATGAAAATGCTATAGGAAGAGTAGGCCATATTCGCCTTTACTAATGCTGAAAAATCGCCAGGTACTAAAACCACATTGCTACCGGCTCCATAGGTATTCCACCCGATGTCAGTAATTCCACGATATGTTACATCATCATTAAAATTAAATCCAAAGAAATTAACCTTACTACCATTTCTACCATTAATGGAAATCTTACCGTATAGGTCAGTGAAATTAAAGGGCAAGCCAGCTGTATCAACATAGGTATACAGATACTTTGATGTTTGCTCAAGGTAAGAGTGCTTTGCAGATATTATGAAAGAGGCAGATCCTTCACCCTCTTTGGCCTTTTTCAATGGGCCCTCAAGCAATACTTTGGACATGAATGTACTTGATGACACCTTACCTGCTAACCTTTTCTTATTACCATCCCTGGTGGTGATATCCATAATTGAGGAAATCCGTCCACCATACTTGGCATTGAAACCTCCTGTATAAACATCAGCAACACTGATAACATCAGAATCAAAAACTGAAAACAATCCAATTGAATGGAAAGGATTATAAATGATCATACCATCCAGAAGAACCTTGTTCTGGATTGGTGCACCTCCCCTGATGTACAACTGTCCTCCCTGGTCTCCCGTAAAGATAACCCCAGGCAATACCTGAAGATACTGGGCCAGATCAGGCTCACTACCTACAGTAGGTATCCTAGCCATTTGTTTTGGTGTAATTTTCTGCACTGAGGTGTAAATCTGAGTCTTAAGAATTTGCCTCTCCCCGCTGATAACAATTTCATCAATCTGCTCTACCGATTCCTTGGTATACAGCTTGGTAGTGAGAATATCATCTGCCTTGATTGTAACTTCTTGACTTGTCCTCTCCCATCCCACAGCACTGATTACCAGCTGGTATGTACCTGGTGGAACTTTTGATATTGAAAAATAACCGTTTACATCTGTTTGGTTCCCAAATGTGGTACCTTCCAGAAATACATTACCGAAAATTACCGGTTCTTCCGTTTCTTCATTGTAAACAAATCCCCTTACTGTCCCTGTCTGTGCCAGGGCTGTAAATGATAACATTACCCCCAGAAGAATAGTCAGGGCAAATCCTTTAAGTACTTTTTTCATAGTAGTTTTGTGTTTAAAATCAACACCTTAGTAATCATAATTGTCAATAATATTAAGCTTCTCCTGCATCCCAACGATCCGTTCCCTGGCTAAGACAATCTTTTTGTCAACTTCCAGTCTTAAAGAATCTGACTTCTTTGACTTAGCAAAGAAACCGATGTTGTTTTCCCACAGGACAACGTCGCTTTCTAATTGTTTCAGTTTAATTACTAGTTTTTCACGTTCGGTCTCAATACGGTTTCTATAATTGGGGGATTGTGCTAAATTATCAATTTTTTGTCGAAATTTCAATAGCTCACGCTTAGGTTCATCAATATCCAATTTATCAAAATGCTCATTTAAAGCATCTCTGAAATCTCTCATCAGGCTATCCTTATGACTGTAAGGCACATGCCCCACTGTCAAAAACTCTTTTTGAAATTTCTGTAATTCACCAAGATCCTTGTTATGATCTTCTCCAAGCGTGAAGGATTTCACTAATTCAATAATCTCCTTTTTCTTTTGCAAATTCTCCACCTGCTCAGAACCCTTGCCCTGAATATGATCATTCTTCCTCTGGAAAAATGTATCACAAGCAGTCCTGAATTTTTTCCATAAAGCATCAGAGTGTTTCCGGGGAACCGGACCAACGTTCTTCCACTCTTTCTGAATATTAATTAGATCTTCAGTGGCTTGCTGCCATTCATCACTATTCATAAGCGACTCAGCCTGCAAGCATAACTCATTCTTTAACTGCATATTGGTGTTCTGAACATCACGGTGCTTATTAAAGAAATCTCTCTTATTATTGAAAAACCCGTCGCAAGCTGTTCTAAACCTCTCGTAGACCTTATTATTATCCTTTTTAGGAGCAAAACCAATAGTCCTCCACAATTTTTGAAGATCTATCACTTTACGTGAATACTCATTCCATTTATTGGGCGATGAAATATCCTGAGTCAGAATTTCTTCAATTTGCTCACAAAGCCTGATCTTCGCATCAAGATTAGTTTTTTGCTCTCCTTTTAATTGCTGAAAATGCTCCTGATGGTTTTTATTTATTTTTGTTGTGGCTTCCTTGAACCTCTCCCACAATTCTTCTTTCTTTTCAATTGGCACTGGTCCTGTTTCCCGCCACAAGGAATGCAACTCCTGCAAATCTTTGAAGGCTTTGACAACCGATGATTCAAGTAGCAATGCCTCCGCCTTCTCACACAAACCCAGCTTTATTTCCAGATTCTTTTTCAAGTCAAGATCACGCAATTCCTTGTTGATCTTAATAAAATCATAAAACTTTTCTACATGATAATGGTAGTTTTCCCAAAGCTGACGAAGAGTTGACTGTGGAACAGGACCGCCATCTCTCCACTGCCTCTGAAGATCCCTAAAATCATTAAATGTCTTATTAAGCGATTCCTGCGAATTCACAAGGTTTTCAATCTTAATGATTATCTCTTTCTTGAGAATAAGATTTTTTCCTTTCTCCTCCTCCAACACCTTGAAGTATTCTGTCCTGCGAATACGATAGGAATCATATAATTCTTTATACTCCTCTTCGAGAGGATCAGTAGGAAGCTGAAACTCTTCCAAAGCTCCACCAGCTTCAATAAATTTCTTTTTCTTCTCTTCAACCTCCTGACGATGACGCTTGTAAAAGGCCGACTTAATACTCTCCACTTCCTTGCGTATATCCTGTATCGTCCTCCGGTCAAGCATTAAATGCAATACAGCAACCAGCTCTTCCTTACTCGACTCAGAATAATCTTGCCCCAGCGGTGGTAAAGAATCCTCAACCTTCGGCTCTTCGGTAAGCACTTCCTCAACCTTCGGCTCTTCGGCTACCACTTCCTCAACCTTCGGCTCTTCGGCTACCACTTCCTCAACCTTCGGCTCTTCG
>CAYXQX010000569.1:0-3043 GCA_964467485.1 uncultured Porphyromonadaceae bacterium
GAAATAATACTAATTCACCAACCTTCATAGATAATTCGTAATGTTCTTTCTCATATCCAAAGGATCCAGCCATACCACAGCATCCGGATGGAATCTCGTCAATCGAATAATTTTCCGGGAAACCTAGAATGTAACGTGTTGATTCTGTTGAGGAAATAGCCTTTTGCTGACAGTGTCCGTGCAGTCTAATGTGCTTATGTGTATCTGTAAATTTTTCCTTAGTAATTTCTCCTGATCTCATTCTTTCCATCAGGAATTCATCTATCAGCATAACATTTTCTGCCAGCTTTAATGAGTCTTCTTTTAAATCAGCATTAACCAAATCAGGATATTCATCCCTGAAACTTAGAATTGCTGAAGGCTCTATTCCAATCAATGGCATCGAACTGTCAATGATCTCCTTGAATAATTTAACATTAGTCTCAGCAATTTTTTTGGCCTTTCTGATCAAACCTTTGGAAATATAGGAGCGTCCTGATTCTGCCAGGGGAGGAAGGACAACTCTGTATCCCAGAGAACTCAATAGCTTTACGGCTTTGATTCCAATTCCAGCATCATTATAATTTGTGAATTCATCAATAAACAGACAAACCTCGGATTTCACCTCCCCGGCAGTCGGGTTTATTCTCAGCAGGTTTTTCTTTGCCCATTTATCAAATGGCTTTTCAGAAATTTCGGGCATACTTCTGTTAGGGGCAAATCCCACAATTCTTTTAAATAGTCCTGATATTCCTTTATGGCTCATTAGCAGATTGGTGAGGCTTGGCCAAAAGCTCCCTAAGTGGTTGAGGCTGGTTATATTTGCTATGAGTCTGGTCCGGAAAGGCACCCCATGTTTATCATACCAGTGCTGTAAAAATTCCCCTTTTAACTTAGCCATATCCACGGATGAAGGACATTCTCTTTTGCAGGCCTTGCATGATAGACAGAGGTCCAGAATATCATATATTTCCTGGTGGTCAAATCGATTTCCCTTTTCAGGTTTATTGATAAATTCCCTTAAAATGTTGGCCCTTGCTCTGGTTGAATTTCGCTCATCAAGGCTTGCCTGATAGGATGGGCACATGGTTCCACCCATGAGGTGGGATTTTCTGCAGTCGCCGGAACCATTGCATTTCTCAATTGATCTTACAAATCCATGATCTTTACTGAAGTCAAAAATGGTTTCTATCTGTGGTGTCTCCTGACCGGGCTCATACCTCAGGAATTCATTCATTGCAGGGGCATCAACAATCTTACCGGGATTAAAAATATTCCCCGGGTCAAAAATATTTTTAACCTTTCTTATTAATTCATAATTATGTTCTCCCAGGATAAATGGGATAAAGGGAGCTCTCAATCTGCCATCACCATGCTCTCCACTCAATGAGCCATTGTATTTCTTGACTAGCTTAACAATCTCAGTAGCAATCTGTTTAAAACGCTTTATGTCAACTGTGTCTTTTAAATTTAGCAAAGGTCGCATATGAAGCTCCCCTGTTCCTACATGGGCATGATATACACATTCCATCTTCAATTTTGCGAAAACAGCCTGCACATCTCTAATGTATTCGGGTAGCTTATCCACAGGAACGGCGGTATCTTCAATAACAGATACTGATTTTGCATCTCCTGGAATATTTGCAAGTAAACCCAAACCTGCCTTCCTCAGATTCCATACCCTGTCACAATCACTGCCATAAATAACAGGGAAAGCATATCCATATCCTTCTGATTGTATTGATTCAATGGTATCCTTAACTTTCTGCTCCAATTCATTTCTTGTGTCGGCTGATTGCTCAATTATCAGTATAACCCGCGGATGACCCTCAATGAAAAAGCTGTTTTCTATCTGTGCTTTATTTGAACGGGCACATTCAAGTATTGTAGAATCCATCAGTTCTACTGCTTTGGGATAAATCCTTAGTGCCAGGAGATTTGCCCTAAGACTTTCATCTACAGAGTTAAAGTGAGCACAAACCAAGGCTTTTTCCTTTAGCGGTAATGGGATTAGATTAAGTTTTATACGGGTTGTAATAGCCAGAGTTCCTTCTGACCCTGCAATAAGTTTTGAAGCATTAAAAGTTTCTCCTGATTTATTAAAAGGCAGAGAACTGAGCAATAGATCTAATGCATAACCGGTATTTCTTCTAGGAATTGCCGGATCGGGAAATCCACGTCTGATTTCCTTTTGATTATCAGGATTTGAAAGAATGGAATTAAGTCCTCTGTAGATTTCGCCCTCTAAACTATCAAGTTCGGTTTTTTCAATAAACTGCTGCTCATCAATATTTTTGAAGGTGGCTTTGCTTCCATCCGACAATAGACAATCAACTTCAAGTGTATGATCCCTGGTGCTTCCATATACAAGTGAATGCAAACCACAGGCATTGTTACCTAACATTCCCCCCATCATACATCTGTTGCCAGTAGAGGTTTCAGGGCCAAAGAATAATCCAAATTCTCTTAAATATTGATTCAATTCATCCAGAACAACACCTGGTTCAACCAATACCCATTTTTCTTCCCTATTAAGCTCCAGTATCTTTGTGAAATGACGAGAAAAGTCAACAATAATACCACTGCCTACAACTTGTCCAGCAAGAGATGTTCCTGCTGTTCTGGGTATTAATGAAGTTTTATTAATTGTTGCAAACTGGATTAATTGTTGTAGATCATCCTCCGTTGCCGGAAACGCTACAGCCAGAGGCTCTTCCTTATAAACCGAAGCATCAGTGGAGTATATAGTGAGATGAGTTGAATCCCAGAGCAATTCACCAGAGAGTTTTTTTTTCAATAATTCGAGATAATTATGCATCCGGACATTTTTCAAAATGAATTAGCAAAGATATTAAATCGAGTAGGAAGAAAAGGATTATTTACTTGCTTGTTTTCTCAATCTAACTTATGTATTACTCTGTATGTGCACTCTAGAGAATTCGCACATACCTGGCACATAAAAAAAGAGGGCTTTTTCAAAGCCCTCTTAAAAATCATATATTTTGGAAGTAATCTAGAATATTTTCAAATCGTCAAGAACATTCATTACTTTTTTAACAGATTT